>NZ_JBNCAR010000019.1:0-68534 GCF_051280715.1 Thauera sp. AutoDN2
CGAAGGTGGCGTAGTTGAGCTGGCTTCTGGCGTGGAACAGCAGCGCGTACTGCATCAGCACGAGCAGGATGAAGAGCACGAGCGGGCCGGCGATGACGAATTCGACCAGGGTGGCGCCGCGCTCGCCGCGGGGTGACCGGGACGCGTGCGGCGTCGCTGGTGCGAGATCCACTTGCTCGCCAGGCATGAGCCCGAGCCTGCGTGCTTCGCCGGCAGCCAGTTCCAGTGTGTGCCGGGCGCGCCAACACGCTGCGATGCGCCATGGGCGAAGCGTTTCGACGATCTTGAGGATAATTCCCCGGCTGTTCAGGAAAACGATATCGATCGGGTAGCGCATGAAGGCGGTGTGCACCGAGACGCAGGGGGTGATCAGCAGCGCATGGCCGGGCGCGGGCGGGGGCTTGCCGAGCAGGCCTCGCAGGCGGTCGGACAAGCGTTCGGCGTGGTGAATGATCAGCCGATCGGTGCTCACAGCCCCGCCCCCATGAACTTCATCACGATCGGGAACATCAGGATCGCGAACACGCAGGGGAAGATGAAGAACAGCAGTGGAAACAGCAGCTTGACCGGGGCCTGCATGGCGAGCTTCTCGGCGCGGGCGAAGCGTTCGGTGCGGCGCTGTTCGGCCTGGGCGCGCAGGATGGGGCCCAGGCTCATGCCCGTGGCTTCGGCCTGGATGAGGGTGGAGACGAAGTTGGTGACCGGTGCCATGTCGAGCCGCGCGGCCATGTCGCGCAGGGCTTCGCTGCGCGGGCGGCCGGCGCGCATGTCGCGCATCAGGCGGGCGAGTTCGTCGCGCAGCGGGCCACTCGGGCCCTTGGCGACGGCCTGGGCGATGGCGCTGTTGAGGTTGAGCCCGGATTCGACGCACAGGGTGATGAGGTCGAGCATGAAGGGCAGGGCGGTGAAGGTGAGGCGGCGGCGCAGCGCGATGCGGTCGCGCAGCCACACGAGCGGGAAGACGTAGCCGAGCACGAGCCCGGCGAGCGTCGGCCAGAGCAGGGGGACCGCGAAGCTGGCCGCCATCCAGGCCGCGAACGCGGCGCACAGCAGCGCCCACACCAGGCGGCCAGCGAGGAACTGTGCCGCATCGAGCGCGTAGTCGAGCCCGGCCAGGCGCAGGCGGGCAAGGTCGGCCTGCGCCTGGCGCGCGGGCAGCAGCATGCGCAGGTAGTGGGCGAGCCACTGCACCGGCCACCACACGATGCGGTAGCCGGGCGGTGGGGCGTCGAGCCAGATGCGGTCCTGCTGCGGCACCGCGGCGGCCGTGCGCGAGACCAGCCAGGCCACGAGCGCGACCGACAGGCCGACACTGAGCGCGATGGCGGCAATGACCCAGCGCGGGTCCAGCGTCAGCAGCAGGGGCGAGGAGGTGGGGTTCATGGGCGGCTCAGATGTCGATGGCGACGATGCGGCGGATGAGCAGCACGCCGATGAATTCCATGACGATCACCACAGCCAGCACGCCCCAGCCGAGCTGCGTGGTCCACAGCTGCGCCATGGCCTCGGGCTCCATGCGGGCGAGCACCCACAGCAGAAATACCGGCAGCAGCCCGACGACCCAGGCCTGCAGCTTGCCCTGGGCGGTGAGCGCGCGGATCTTGAGTTCCATGGCGTGCTGGCTGCGCAGGGTGCTGGCGGTGCGCTCGAGCGTCTCGGCCAGGCCGCCGCCGGTCTCGTTGGCGATGCGCATGGCCGACACCATCAGCTTGACCGGCTGCGCGGGGATGCGCCGGGCGAGGTTCTCGAGCGCGTCGTCCAGGCTCACGCCGAGGCGCTGCTCGTGCTGCACCAGCAGCAGCTCCTGCTGCAGCGGCGGGGCGAGCTCGGTGCTGACCTGACGGATGGCGGCCGGCAGCGACAGACCGGCGCGCGCGGTGCCCGCGAGCATCTGCAGGGCGTCCGGGAGCTGCTGTTCGACCTGTTCGATGCGGCGCGCGCGCAGCCAGCGGAACACCAGACTGGGCGACAGCACGAGCACGACGGCCACCGCCAGCGCGACGAGCACGCTGCCGGTGAGCAGCCACGCCGCGCCCGCGCCGAGCAGCGTGAGCGCGAGGTTTAGCACATAGAGGCGTGCCGGATCGATGAACAGGAACAGCTCGCGCAGGTGAAAGCCGGTCTCGCGCGTGAAGCGCTCGCGCCACGCCTGCAGCAGGCGGGTGCCGATATCCACCAGCGCCCACACGAGCAGCGCGATGGTGATGGCGACTACGACCAGGACAACGCCGAGGTTCATGCCCCGCCTCCGTCGCCGGGCGCGGAGAACAGCGACAGATCGAGCTGCACGCCCGATTCGGCCAATTCCTCGTAGAAGGCGGGCACCGCGTTGCAGCCATTGAAGCGGCCGAGCACACGCCCCTCGGCGTCGCGGCCGCGCTGCTCGTGGCGGAACAGCTCCTGGATCTGGATGCGACCCGATTCGGTGCCGGCGACCTCGACGATGGCGGTGATCACGCGCCGCCCGTCGGGCAGGCGCGCCTGCTGGATGACGAGGTCGATGGCCGAGGTGATCTGCTCGCGAATCGCGGAGAGTGGCAGGTCCATGCCGGCCATCAGCACCAGGGTCTCGAGGCGGGCGAGTGCGTCGCGCGGGCTGTTGGCGTGCAGCGTGGTGAGCGAGCCGTCGTGGCCGGTGTTCATCGCCTGCAGCATGTCGAGCGCCTCGCCGCCGCGGCACTCGCCCACCACGATGCGGTCGGGGCGCATTCGCAGGGCGTTCTTGACCAGGTCGCGGATCGCGATCTGCCCGCGCCCTTCGGCGTTGGGCGGGCGCGCCTCGAGGTTGATGAGGTGCGAGTGGGCCAGGCGCAGTTCGGCAGCGTCCTCGATGGTGATGATGCGTTCGCCGTCGGGGATGAAGTTCGACAGCACGTTGAGCAGTGTGGTCTTGCCCGAGCCGGTGCCGCCGGAGATCAGGATGTTCTTGCGCTGCTCGACGCAGATACGCATGAAGGCGGCCATCTGCGGGCTCATCGCGCCGAAGGCGAGCAGGTCGGCGTCGGTGAGCACCTTGCGGCCGAACTTGCGGATGCTCAGCGCCGGGCCCTTGATGGCGAGCGGCGGGATGATGGCGTTGACGCGCGAGCCGTCCTTGAGGCGGGCGTCCACCATCGGCGAGGACTCGTCGATGCGCCGCCCGATCGGGGTGACGATGCGCTCGATGACGCCGAGCACCGCGCGGTCGCTGGTGAAGCTGCCCGGATGGCGCTCGAGGCGGCCGCGGCGCTCGATGTAGATCTCGTCGTGGCGGTTGACCATGATCTCGGTGATCGAGTCGTCCTCGAGCAGGGCTTCGAGCGGGCCGAGGCCGACCGCCTCGTCGAGCACGTCGCGACGCAGGCCGTCGCGGTCGATGGACTCGGGCAGCGCCGCCTCCTGGTCGATGAGCTCGATCAGCAGGGCCTCGGTCTCGGCGCGCAGCTCGGCGTCGCTCATGCGCACCAGGTCGCGTCGGCGCAGGTCGATGGCGTCGAGCAGGGCTTCGTGGATGTGCTTGCGCCAGAACTGCTCGGGCGTGGGCGCGGCGGGGGCTGCGGGTGCGCGGGCGGCGTGTGCGGGATGCGCTGCGTGGGGCGCGTGGGGTGTCGCGCCCTGGTGCGCCTTCTGCGCCAGCGGCGAAGGCAGCGACGCCCCGACGGCGCCGGTGGCCATGGCGGCGACATGGGTGTTAACGGCGCTGGCGGGCGCCTCGGCGCCGGCAGGCTGCGCCTGAATCCTGTCCTCGATGACCAGCGTGAACGGCCCCACCACGATCTGATCGGTGGGCGCAATCGGCCCGTGCTGCTGGATGCGCGCGCCGTTCACCGTGGTGCCGAAAAGCTGGCCCAGATCCTGGATGTAGAGCCCCGCCTTGCTGCGGTAGATGCGCGCATGTTCGCGCCCGATCTTCCAGCCGGGCAGGCGCAGGCGGCAGTCGCGGCCCTTGCCGATGATCGCCGAGGTGTCGGTGATCGATTCGACCCGCGGCGCGCTCTCGGGGTGGCGGATGGTGACCTGGAACATGATGGGCAGGCTCCGCGATCAGTTGTTCGACCAGGGGTAGTCGCCGTCGCGCTGGAATGCGCTGCCCGGGACAACGCGGTCCTCGACCGGCGCCGGCAGGCCCGGCACGGCGGCCAGGTCGGGCTCGGTGGCGCGCGGCACGTCGGCCATGCGCTGGCGGGCGCGCAGCAGGGTCTCGGCCTGCTCGAGGGTGTGCTTGTCCACCGCGTGCGGCGTGACGAAGACGACCAGCTCGGTCTCGTTGTTCTGGAAGCGGCGCGAGCGGAACAGGGCGCCCAGCACCGGGATGTCGCCGAGGAAGGGCACCTTGTCGATGGCGGCGTTGACGTCACGCGTCAGCAGCCCGCTGAGCACGATGGTGCCGCCCTGCATCACGTTGAACTCGGTCTCGGTCTTGCGCGTGCGCAGTGCCGGGCCGGCGTCGCCCATCACCGACAGGTCGAGGTCGCTGACCTCGCTCATGATGCGGGCACGGATCACGCCGTTGTCGTCCACCCGCGGCGTGATCTCGAGCCGGATGCCGTAGGGCTTGAACTGGATGGTGGTGCCGTTGATGTTGCTGACGCTGTAGGGAAACTCGCCGCCGGCCAGGAAGCTCGCCTCGGCGCCGTTGCGGGCGGACAGCACCGGCTGGGCGAGGATGGAGGCCGAGCCGTTCTGCTCCATCAGGCGCAACTGGGCATTGAGCCCGGTGTTGATCGCCGAGAGCACGTTGAGGCTGGAGCTGAGCGGCACCGGCCCGCCGCTGCCGTCGGGGTTGATGATGGGCGGTGCATTCTCGCTGCCGGCGCGCAGATCGATCTGCAGCGGGGCGTTGCCGCGCCGGCCCGGCATCCAGATGCCGCCGACGGCCGCGCCGCCGGTGGCGTTCCAGGCCAGCCCGACCTCGCGCAGCATGTTGATCGGGAACTCCACGATCTGCACGTCCATGACGATCATCTTTTCCCAGCCGACCGGGTTGGTGAAGTTGATGATCTGCGGGAAGCGTTTTGCGAGCTCTTCGATGCGCGCCTGGTCGCGGTTGCTGAGGCTGTCGCCCTCGACCACGACCTTGTCGCCGATCACCGCGCTGCGCGCGTTGGGGATGTTGGCGAGGAAGGCGGCGATCTCGCGATTCACGCGCGGGGTCTCGGCGGGGACGACGTTGACCTTGACCCGGCGGTTGCTGCCCTTGGCGGTCCAGATGTGCAGCGAGGACACGCCGACATCGTTGGCAATGAGCAGGATCTCGCGGTCGTCGAGCACGGCGGCGGAGAGCACCTTGCCGTTGCCCACCGCCAGGCGGCCGGCGTTGGGTTCGGCGAGGACGCGGGTTTCGCCCTGGAACATCGTGAGCTCGGGCATGGCGGTGGCGAAGGTTGCGGGCGCGAAGCCCAGTGCGAGGAGGGGGAGCAGGGTTCGGAGCAGGCGGCGCATCGGTTCGGTCGGGATGGGTGGAGGAGGGCTCGGGGAGGAGGGCTTAGGGAGGAGGGCTTAGGGAGGAGGGCTTAGGGAGGAGGGGGAGGCGGTCGTGGTCGCAGGGCGGGGCGAAAGAACTGGATCAGTCCTCTGGCGCTTCGGCGCGCGAGCTCATCTGCAGCCCGCTGGTGATCGGGCCGCCGCCGTAGATCACCGGCACCGAACTGACGCCCTTGCCGTCGCCGGCCGGCAGGCCGAGCAGCGTGCGGGCGTCGGTGATGGCGCCGGAGACGGCGGCGAGGTCGCCGGGCGCGCGCAACAGCGCGGTGACGCGGCCCACCTCGCGGGCGGCGATGACGCGCTTGGCGTCCTCGGGCGAGGTGTCGAGCGTGATGGTGGTGTAGCTGCGGGGCTGGCCCTGCGCATCGCGCGCATCGGGGTCGGCGTGGCTGCCGGTGGCGAGCACGGCCACGTTCTGCAGCAGCGTGAAGGTGAAGTTGCGCGTCTCGTTGCGCGCCGAGACCACGATGTCGATTCGGTCGCCCGGCTCGACCATGCCCGACAGCGAGCTGATCTCGTCCACCGGCACGGTGACCGCGCGCTGGCCCGACTGCAGGCGGGCGGAGAAGGTGGGCGCGCGCCGGCCCTCGAGCTGCGCCCACAGGATCGGCTCGCCGGCTGCGGCGGGGTAGGCGAGCGCGAGGCTCTCGGCGCGGCTGTACTGGTCGGGCGTGATCGCGCCGGAATGCGCCCAGGTGCGCGGGATCTCGCGCACGGCCACGGAATCCGCCGTGATCGACGCGCCCGCCGGCAGGCTGGCCTTGGCGACGACGACCTGCACCGTGTCGACCGCGTTTGCGCGCGCGTCGATCTCGGCCATGCGCTCGGACAGGTAGTTGCTCGCGGCGTAGGCGGCCAGCCCACCCAGGGCGAGCGCGAGGGCGAGGACGATCCAGTTCTTGCGGCTGCTGCGCAGGGTGGGGGGGCTGCTGGGGTTGGGCGTGTTGGTGGCCATCTTGGATGCTTACAAGGGGAGGGAGATGAAGCCGCTCTGGCGGTCGAAGGCGTTGCGCACGGCGGCGAGCAGGGTGTCGATGACCGAGCCCTCGCCGCCCAGCCCGAAGCCGATGAGCATTGCCAGCACGAGCAGGGCGGCGAGGTATTCGGCGAGCGCCTGCCCGCGTGTGACGCTGCGGCGGCGGTGGGTCATGGCTGCCTCGAGCGCAGGGTGAGCACGGCGCTGGTGGCGCCGTCGCGGCGCACGAGGACGAGCTGCGCTTCGCCGGTGGCGCCGCTGAAGGCCTGCGCGAGCGCGTCGTCGCGGTCGGCGAGCGGCGGGCCGTCGGGACGCAGCCCGCGCGCCGCGAGGCTCGCGGACAGCCGATCGAGGTTGGTGCGCAGGCTGTGCAGGTTGGTGAGTACGAGCTGGCGCGAGGCGAGGCCGCCGTCGATCGACTCCATGTCCGACAGCAGCTCGGAGCCCGCCGGCAGGGCGAACCCGAGGGGCCGGCCGGCGGCCTCGCGCGCGGCGCGGCTGTCGGCGACCGCCGTCAGCGCTTCGCTGTGCCCGTCGGGCAGCGGCGTGATGCTGACCGTGATGAAGAAGTCGCCGCGTGCCTGCGTCAGCACCTGCGTGTCGCCGGTCTGCGCGTGCGCGACCGGGGCGCCGAGCGCGCCTCGGTAGTGGGTGGTCGCGGCCTCGGTCGGGAGCGTGGTGATCACCCGCGTGAGCCGCATCGGCACGCCGTTTACGCGGACGCGCTCGCCGACGGGCTCGATGCGGGCGTCTTGCGGATGCGCGAGCACCGGCCAGGTGTCGGCGAGGGCGGCGGATGGGGCGACCGCGGCGAGCAGGGTGAATAGGGCCCACAACGCGATTGGCACGAATCGCGCAAGCGTCGTCGGCTGAGCGGAGGCGCGCCGGCGCGCGGGCTGCACAGCAGGCACGAGCGAGACCGGGCGTGCCTGGGCGAACGTACGCTTCATCGGATGCGGTCCTCCGGAACGATGTCGGCGTCGACGCGACCGATATCGGGGAGCCGGGTGCTCTCAAGCACGAGCGGGATGAGCTTGAGCGGCGCGGCGACCGCCTCCAGCACGCCGAACGGGAACGGGCTCGTCAGGCTCCAGCGCTCCCGGCGCAGCGCGTCGCGCACCGCCGCCGGCCCGGACGCGGACCACGGATCGACCAGCACCGTGGTGTGGCGCTCGATCGACAGGCCGAGCGCGTCGAAAGGCGCCAGACCGGCTACGTCGGCGACGTTCACCCGCACCGAGCCGGTGTGCAGGTTTTCGGTGTCCAGCCCCATGCCCGCCGCGAACACTGCGCCCGTCGGCTGCGTCAGCGCGGCGCGACGACTGGCGGCACCGACGTTGGCGGCGAAGGATGGCAGCAGCGCATCGCCGCGGTGATCGGTCCACAAGGGGTTGCGATGCGCGGCAAAATCGCCCGCCACGTCGTCGGTCTTGACCGGCGCGGTGCTGGCGCTGAAGAAGCGCCGCCGTACCTCGTCGGCCAGTTGCGCGTCGGATTTCCACGGCTGCTGGCTGCTGCCGTGGCGCACCGTGCCCTCGAAAGCCACATAGCGGCTCGCGCTCGCGGCCGTCTGCGCGATGTCGAGCTGCTTGCCCAGCAGCGGCACGATCAGGAACAGCGGCAGTAGCACTACGGCCAGCACCAGGAATTCGACGGTGGATTGGCCGCGCATGCGGCGCGCGGGCGGGCGCCGCCGCGGTGGTGCCGCGCGCACGCCTGCGTCCCTGGCAGGACGCGAAGCCCGAGCGCCGTCGATATGGCGCGCACAGGGCTGTGGCCGGGGCAGGGCGAACGAATGCTCGAGACGGCGACTCATGGGAGCTGTGCTCCGCCCTGGCGCAGTTGGGCCTGGGCCCTTGCTGCGGCGGACACCGGGGCGAGGCGTGCCTGCCAGTACGGGTTGAAGAGGCTACCGAGCTCGGTGCGCCCGGGATGAAGGCTGTTGCCGTTGTCCGGGCGTTCAAAAAACACCTCCACGCTCGAGATGGCCGCGCTGACGCCACCCACCATCGCGCCGTCGAAGAGCTGCAACCGCCCGGCCGGCTTCACGCTGCTCGATCCGCCCGAAAAGCGCTGCGCCGCAGCGGACTTGGTGACGCGGACGGTGAGCCGGGTGGCGGGCGCGTCCATCGCCAGCGCACGGTCCGACAGTTCGCGGAAGCTGGGGATGGCGCCGCCGCCGATCGTGGTGGGCGAGGGGGCGAAGCCCTTGGCGATGCCGTCGGACGATTCGGCGCGCGCACTGGCGCGCGGATTCGTGCTGCGCGAACCGCCGTAGCTGTAGGCGCCATCGGCCAGCGCGTCGTCGGAGGCGGCCGAGCCGTAGCCCACCGGCCGCTCGCTGCGCCGGCAGCGCCAGCGGCGCACGCGGTGGTGGTGCGCCGAGAGCGTGTCCATGGATTTCCAGCCATCGACCAGGTCGATCAGCTCGGTGCTGCCGCGCTTGCGCAGCTCGATGCCGTGGCACAGCAGGACGACCCCGAAGTTCCAGTTGCGGCTGCGCAGGAAGGCCTCGCGGCTGTCATCGACCAGCGTGCCCATGCGGCGACGGTCGTCGCGCGTGGCGTAGGCGCGGGTGAATCCGATGAAGTCGTCGCCGATCGGCAGCGGGTCGACGACGGCCTGCGGGTCGTTGTCACGGGCGACGCGCTGCATCAGCGCGAGGCGGCTGGCCACGGCCACCGCGTCGCCTGGCCCGTGCATGAGCTGCTGCGACAGCGCCAGCGCCTGGATTGCGGCGTCGTGGCGCGTGACCGCGACTGCCAGGGCAGGCGTGAGCGTGTCCATGGCGGACTCGAAGTAGTCCATGGCTTGCGCGAGGGCGGCACCGACACCGGGGATGAGATAGAGATAGGGGCGAATGGTCTGGGCCGAGGTGCCCATGTACTTGGCCCACGACGCCAGCCCTACCGCCTGCCCGATCGCGATCTGGTTGGCGATGATCGCGCGGTTGGCGTAGGCGTCGTAGTTGAGCATGCGGGCCTCGAGCACGCCGGCGCTGTAGGCGACCGCGTCGGCGGTGTTGGTGAGGCGAAGCTTTTCCTGCACGAGCTGGCCGCCGTTGAACATGTAGAGAAGAGTGGCCGCGACCGCGAGCAGCAGCAGGGTCGCCAGCGGCAGGACCTGCCCTCGCTGGCGGTGTGGATGGTGGGTGCGCATCGCCCGTGCTCTTTGCGTGCTTCGCTCGAAGACGGGCGCTGCCCGGCCGGCGCGTGCTTACTTGCCGACCTGGTTTACGTAGGTGTCGAGGGTGTGCTTCTGGTTGCCGACGGTCCCGGCCTTTTCGGAGGCGGTCTGGGCTGCGGTCTTGGCCGCGGTGCCGTCCTTGCCGGAGAGCTCCTGGGCGATGGCGGCGGTCTGGTTGCGCACCGTCTGGCCAAAGTATTGGTACACCGCGATCGCGGCGACCGCGATCATCGCGACGATGATGATGTACTCGGTCATGCCCTGACCGCGCTGGGTGTGGTGCCGGGTTTTGTGCTGTGCAGGTGCTGACATGATCGTGCCGTCCGTGGATGAAGTGACATGATGATGTCAAATGAAAAATGCATAGTCAATATGCAAAAAGGGTTTTCGGTTACCCGATTCGGGAATGTTCGGGCTGCGTGAACGGAAAAGGCCCGCTGCATTGCTGCAGCGGGCCTTGCCGGGTGAGGCAGATGAGGCCGGTGGTGCGCCCGGATCAGCGTGCGATCGGCTTGTACCGGATGCGCTTCGGCTTCGCGCCTTCCTCGCCCAGGCGCTTCTTCTTGTCCTCTTCGTATTCCTGGTAGTTGCCGGCGAAGAAGGTCCATTGCGAATCGCCTTCGGCCGCCAGGATGTGCGTGCAGATGCGGTCGAGGAACCAGCGGTCGTGCGAGATCACCAGCGCGCAGCCGGCGAACTCCAGCAGCGCGTCCTCGAGCGCGCGCAGGGTCTCGACGTCGAGGTCGTTGGACGGTTCGTCCAGCAGCAGTACGTTGCCGCCCTGGATCAGGGTCTTGGCCAGGTGCAGGCGGCCGCGTTCGCCGCCCGACAGGTTGCCGACGATCTTCTGCTGGTCGCCGCCCTTGAAGTTGAAGCGGCCGATGTAGGCGCGGCTGGGCATCTCGAAGCGGCCCACGGTAAGCACGTCGGCGCCATCGGCAATCGCGTCGAACACCGTCTTGTCGTTGGCCAGGCCTTCGCGGGTCTGGTCGACGGCGGCGATCTTGACCGTGGTGCCGATCTCGACGGTGCCGGAATCGGGCGTGTCGCGGCCTTCGATCATCTTGAACAACGTCGATTTGCCCGCGCCGTTGGGGCCGATGATGCCGACGATGGCGCCCGGCGGGATGCTGAAGCTGACGTTGTCCATCAGCAGCTTGTCGCCGAAGGCCTTGCTGACGCCGTGGAACTCGATGACCTTGTCGCCCAGGCGCTCGCCGGGCGGGATGAAGATTTCCTGCGTCTCGTTGCGGCGCTGGTACTCGACGCTCGCCATCTCCTCGTAGCGGGCCAGGCGGGCCTTGGACTTGGCCTGGCGCGCCTTGGGGTTGGAGCGCGCCCACTCCAGTTCGGTCTTCATTGCCTTCTGGTGCGCGGCTTCCTGCTTGGCTTCCTGCGCCAGGCGCTCGCCCTTCTGCTCCAGCCAGGAAGAGTAGTTGCCCTTCCACGGGATGCCGTGGCCGCGGTCGAGTTCGAGGATCCACTCGGCGGCGTTGTCGAGGAAGTAGCGGTCGTGGGTGACGGCGACCACGGTGCCGGGGAAGCGGGTGAGGAACTGCTCCAGCCAGTCGACCGATTCGGCGTCGAGGTGGTTGGTGGGCTCGTCGAGCAGCAGCATGTCGGGCTTGGACAGCAGCAGCTTGCACAGCGCGACGCGGCGCTTCTCACCGCCCGACAGGTTGCCGATGACGGCGTCCCACGGCGGCAGGCGCAGCGCGTCGGCGGCGATCTCCATCTGGGTCTCGACGTCGTTGCCGGCCGTCGACAGGATGTTCTCGTACTTCGCCTGTTCCTCGGCGAGCTTGTCGAAGTCGGCGTCGGGCTCGGCGTAGGCGGCGTAGACCTCCTCGAGCTTCTGGCGCGCTTCCATGATCTCGCCGAGCGCCGACTCGACCTCTTCCTTCACGGTCTTGGCCGGGTCGAGTTCGGGCTCCTGCGGCAGGTAGCCGATGCGCTGGCCGGCGAGCCACTGCACTTCGCCGTCGTATTCCTTGTCCACGCCGGCCATGATGCGCAGCACGGTCGACTTGCCCGAGCCGTTGAGGCCCAGCAGGCCGATCTTGGCGCCGGGGAAGAAGGAGAGGGAGATGTCCTTGATGATCTGACGCTTGGGCGGAACGATCTTGCTCACGCGCAGCATCGACATGACGTATTGGGCCACTACGGGTACCTCGTTGACGGTGTTCGGTGGGGCGGAAAAGGGCGGAGTCTACCCGAGTGGGCAGCGGCCGGCACGCATGGAGCTTGCAGCTAGCCGATTGGGGTATTACGCTGAGGCGACGTGTAAGAAATACAGGAAGGAGAGAATCGAGATGCACACCACACTGACGAGCAAGGGGCAGGTGACGATCCCCAAGCACATCCGCGACGCGCTGCATCTCGAGCCCGGATGCGCGATCGAGTTCCGCATCAATCGCGAGGGCGAGGTCGTCCTGACGCGCCCCGGTGAACTACGAGACGAGGCTGATCGCTTCGAGCGCCTGCGCGGCAAGGCCGACGTGAAATGGCGGACGGACGACCTGATGGCCTTGCTACGTGGCGACGACTGATGCTGCTGGTCGACACCAACGTGCTGATCGATGTGCTGGAAGACGATCCGCAGTGGGCGGATTGGTCCATCGATATGCTGCGTCGGCAGTCGCAAGTGCATCGCCTTGCAATCAATCCCATCATCTACGCCGAACTTTCCTTGACCTTCTCGACGGTCGAGACGCTCGATGACGCCTTAGGGGGCTTCGGCGTCGATGTCTGCGAGATCCCCAGGCCGGCGCTCTTCCTCGCAGGGAAGGCGTTCGTGGCCTACCGCAGGAACGGGGGCCAGCGTAACAACGTGCTGGCGGATTTCTTCATCGGCGCCCATGCCGCAGTGGAGGGCTGGCCGATCCTGACGCGCGATCCGCACAAGTACCGGCAGTACTTTCCCTCGATCGAACTCGTGACGCCTTGAATCGTGTCGGGGGCTTGCGCCCCCGCGTTGGCGCACGCGCATCCGGGACTGCGCAAGCGTTCTCCTTCGCTACAGTATCCCCTCGATATCCTTCACCAGTTCCTCCGGCGTGGTCGTCGGCGCGTAGCGTTCTATGTGCTCGCCGTCGCGGCTGACCAGGAACTTGGTGAAGTTCCACTTGATCGCCTCGGTGCCGAGGATGCCCTTGGCGTGCTGCTTCAGGTATTTGTACAGCGGATGGGCGCCGTCGCCGTTGACGTCGATCTTGGCGAACATCGGGAAGCTCACGCCGTAGTTCTTCTCGCAGAAGGCGCCGATCTCCTCGGCGCTGCCCGGCTCCTGCGCGCCGAACTGGTTGCACGGGAAGCCGAGCACCACGAGGCCGCGGTCCTTGTAGGTCTGGTAGAGCTTCTCCAGGCCGGCGTAGTGCGGGGTGAGGCCGCACTGGCTGGCGGTGTTGACGATCAGCAGGACCTTGCCAGCGTATTCACCCAGCGTCGTGGTGCCGCCGGCGAGGCGTTCGACTTCGATTTCGTGGAGGGAAGAAGGCATGTGGGGCTCCATCTGAGGGAGGGGTCAGGATTCATTCGAGCCCCACATGCGCAAAAAGTTTGCTCGTGGGCGATTCAGGGCGGTGCGATCACTTCTCCACGAAGGCGCGCTCGATCACATAGTCGCCCGCCACGCCGATGCGGGGTGACATGCTGAAACCGCGCGCATCCAGCAGGTCGCAGCAGTCCTTGTTCATGGCCTGGCTGCCGCAGATCATCACCCGGTCCTGCGCGGGGTCGAGCGGCGGCAGGCCGGTGTCGGCAAAGAGCCTGCCCGACTCGATGACGTGGGTGATGCGACCGGTGTTGCGGAAGGGCTCGCGCGTCACGGTCGGGTAGTAGATCAGTTGTTCGCGCACCTGCTCGCCGAAGAATTCGTTCTGCGGCAGCGCGCGGGTGATGAAGTCGGTGTAGGCCAGCTCGGACACGAAGCGCACGCCATGCACCAGCACGACTTTCTCGAAGCGCGCGTAGGTTTCCGGGTCCTGGATCACGCTCAGGAAGGGGGCCAGTCCGGTGCCGGTGGCGAGCAGGTAGAGGTGCTTGCCGGGGTTCAGGTCGTGCAGCACCAAGGTGCCGGTGGGCTTCTTGCTGACGATGATCGGGTCGCCCTCACGCAGATGCTGCAGGCGCGAGGTCAGCGGGCCGTCGGGCACCTTGATGCTGAAGAATTCCAGGTGCTCCTCGTAGTTGGGACTGGCAATGCTGTAAGCACGCGTCAGCGGCTTGCCGTGCACGTCGAGCCCGATCATCACGAACTGGCCGTTCTCGAAGCGCAGGCCAGGATCGCGCGTGGTGCGGAAGCTGAAGAGGGATTCGTTCCAGTGATGGACGCTGAGGACGCGTTCGGTGACGAGGCTGCTCATGGGCGGGTTTCCTGCCGGGATGGGGCGAAGCTGTGGCAAAAAGAGACGGAGCACAGTTTCGGTCCACTGCGGCTTACCGTTCAAGTGGATAATTTATCTATCTCTTGCCTGGAAAATAGATATGCGATTCACGCTTCGCCAGATGCAGGTCTTCGTCGAGGTGGCGCGCAGCGAGAATGTCTCGCGCGCGGCCGAGACGCTTTCCCTGTCGCAGTCGGCCACCAGTGCGGCGCTGGCCGAGCTGGAGCATCAGTTCGATCAGCGGCTGTTCGACCGCCATGGCAAGCGCCTGCGCCTGAACGATCAGGGCGGTCTGCTGCTGCCACATGCGGTGGAACTGCTTGACCGCGCAGCCGAAATCGAAGCCCTGCTGCGCGGCGAGCGAGGGTTGGGCAGTCTGCGTGTTGGCGCGACACTCACCATCGGCAATTACCTGCTGCCGCTGATCGTGTCGAACTTCCTGCAGGCCCATCCCGAGAGCAGGGTGCGCCTGCAGGTGCACAACACGGCGACCATTGCCGGCATGCTGCTTCATCACGAGATTGATCTTGGACTGGTGGAAGGGCAGATCGTCGACGCCGAGCTCGAGGCGCAGGCTTGGGTGGAAGACGAACTGGTGGTGTTCTGCGCGCCAGAACATCCGCTCGCGGGACGTGGCAAGGTGGCCTTCGACGAGATCGCCGCACAGCCGTGGATCCTGCGTGAGCATGGGTCGGGCACGCGCGCCACCTTCGATGCGGCGCTGCGCCACTGGCCGGGCGGCATCGTGCCACGGTTGGAACTCGAGCATACCGAGGCGGTGAAGCGCGCGGTGGAAAGCGGCCTTGGCCTGGGCTGCCTGTCGCGGCTGGCGCTGCGCGACGCCTTTCGCCGCGGCAGCCTGGTGGCGCTCGAGACGCCCGAGCTGGATCTGCACCGGCGCTTCAGCTTCGTGTGGCACCGCGACAAGTATCACAGCGCGGCGATGCGGCGTTTCCTGGAAGACTGCCGCGCCTTCACCGCGGGCGCGCAGCGCAGCGACCAGATCCCGCTGCCGCCGGTCGCTTGAAGGCCGCATTCTTCGCGGGCAAGCCCGCGACGCCGGGCGCTCAGGCCGCGCCGCGGCGGCGGAA
The DNA here is from genome assembly GCF_051280715.1 of Thauera sp. AutoDN2. Classification (NCBI taxonomy): domain Bacteria; kingdom Pseudomonadati; phylum Pseudomonadota; class Betaproteobacteria; order Rhodocyclales; family Zoogloeaceae; genus Thauera; species Thauera sp. AutoDN2. The sequence continues at coordinate 15,102 of NZ_JBNCAR010000019.1, forward strand.
GTCACGCAGCCGGAATCCCAGCGCGAACAGGGTCGCGAAATACGCCATGGCGCCTGCGACCACCACACCCGCCAGCCGGCTTGCACGTTCCAGCCCGCCGATCTCGGTCCACAACGCCGCCGGCCCGCTCACGAACCACAGCACCCCGCCCATCACGCACAGCGCCACCAGCAGCTTCAGCGTGAAAACGCCCCAGCCCGCCTGTGGCACATAGACCGCCCGCTTGCGCAGCCCGCGGTACAGCAGTGCGGCGTTCAGGCACGACGCAAGCCCGATCGAAAGCGCCAGGCCCGCATGGCGCAACGGAAGGATGAAGGCAAGGTTCATCAACTGGGTGGCAATCAGCGTGATGATCGCGATCTTCACCGGTGTGCGGATGTCCTGGCGCGCGTAGAAGCCCGGCGCCAGCACCTTCACCAGGATCAGCCCGGTCAGCCCCACGCTGTAGGCCACCAGCGCGCTGCGCGTGTGCAGTACGTCGGCCGCAGAGAAAGCACCGTAGTTGAACAGCGTTGCGACCAGTGGCACCGCCAGCAGCGCAAGGCCGAGTGCCGCGGGCAAGGTCAGCAGCAGCGTCAGTCGCAAGCCCCAGTCGAGCAGCGACGAGAATTCATCCGCCTTGTCGTCGGCGTGCAGCTTGGCGAGACTCGGCAGCAGGATCGTCCCCAGCGCCACGCCGAGCAGCCCTGCCGGGAACTCCATCAGGCGGTCGGCGTAATACAGCCACGACACGCTGCCACTCTCGAGGAAGGAGGCGAAGATGGTGTTGATCAGCAGTGAAATCTGGCTCACCGAAACGCCGAGGATGGCGGGCGCCATGAGCTTCATCACGCGGCGCACACCGGGGTCGGAGAGGTCGAGCTCAAAGCGCGGGAGCATGCCGATCTTCATCAGCGGGCGGATCTGCAACGCAAGTTGCAGCAGGCCGCCCAGAAACACCGCCCACGCCAGCGCCAGTACCGGCGGATCGAAGTACGGCACCGCGAACAGTGCCATGCCGATGAAGGACAGGTTCAGCAGCACCGGGGTGAAGGCGGGGATCGCGAACCGGCTCCAGGTGTTGAGCACACCGCCCGCCAGCGCCACCAGCGACATGAAGAAGATGTACGGGAAAGTGATGCGGGTGAGCTCGACGGTGAGTTCGAACTTGCCCGGATCGCCCGAGAACCCCGGCGCCGATACGTAAATGATGAGGGGCGCCGCCAGCGCCCCCAGCGCCGCGACCACGGCGACCACCAGCCCGAGCAGCGTCGCCACGCGATTGACCAGCGTGTGCGTGGCGTCCTCACCCAGGCGGTTCTTGTACTCGGCCAGGATGGGCACGAAGGCCTGCGAGAAGGCGCCCTCGGCGAACATGCGCCGCAGCAGGTTGGGCAACCGGAAGGCGACGAAGAAGGCGTCGGTCGCCATGCCGGCACCGAATGCGCGCGCGATGATGAGGTCGCGTGCGAAGCCCAGGATGCGGGACAGCAGGGTCATGCCGCTGACGGTGGCGAGTGCGCGCAGGAGGTTCATGCGGAGGGCGAGGCCGGGCGGAGGGGGGCGTTGGCGGACGCGCATTCATCGGAAAGCGCGCATCATAGCGGCCCGGGCGCGTGCCGGTAAGACGCATTCATTGGTTGCCTCGTCCGCGGATCGCGTACCCCCTTCGCCGGCGAGAAATATTTGCGCTCCAAGTCTTGCATCCATCCTGCGCGGAAAATATAATCGCGGACTTTACAGAACCACCAATACGGAATTCACACTTATGGCCAACTCGGCACAAGCTCGCAAGCGCGCCCGTCAGGCGACCAAGGCCCGCGCCCATAACGCCAGCCTTCGTTCCCGCCTGCGTACCGCGATCAAGGCCGTGCGCAAGGCCATCGTGGGTGGCGACAAGGCGGCGGCTCAGTCGGTCTTTCGCACCTCGATGAGCACCATCGACAGCATCGCCGACAAGAAGATCATCCACAAGAACAAGGCCGCTCGCCACAAGAGCCGCCTGTCGGCCGCCGTCAAGGGCATGGCTGCCTGATCTTGCTGCATGCTCCGGTGCCTCGGCGCCACAATAAAAAAGCGACCTGCGGGTCGCTTTTTTATTGTCTGCACCGCTGGCTGCGTTTCCGCGGGAGCGGGGTCGCCCGAGAAAGTGGCGCTGGATCTCGCGATGTTCGCGAGCAAGCCCGCTTCCGCAGTCCGTTGCGCCCATGGGTGAAAACCTCGGGGAACACCTCGGCGGGCGCTCAGAGCGGCGTGTCGCCCTTCCAGTCGATCTCGAGGTTGTTGTCGTTGGCGAAGTTCACCATGAACTTGTACGCCAAGGGTTCGATGTCGTAGAGGCGGGCGTCCACCAGGACGGTGTTGTGTCCCTTGATGGCAACGCCGGGTCGCACGTAGGGGGAGTACTTCATGCGGTGGTCCGCCCCGAAGGCCGACATGACGCCGCACAGGCGGTCGGCCCAATCGCTTGGGCGAAACTTCTTCCCCTCCCTCGTGACCCCGATAATGATGAAGTTCTCGATCTTCTGGCTCATGTTGATGCCTTTTCGACTTCGGGGGGTGTTCTGTTCCGGTTCTTGGATGCCGGACTCAAAACGCCGCGAATTCTAGCAGAAATCCATATGGCGGCGCCTGCCTGCGCAATGTGGAAGCGGTCGCGACCGCCCTCAGGGGGGGCGGCCACCGCGCGGGGGTGGGCAGGGCGCCGGCGCGGGGCGCCCGGGCCGCGCTTATGTACAGCCCTGACATTTTTGGCTTAACATCCTGCCCTTGTCCCAGCACGGCGGCGCCTGCCGCCGTGTGCGTTTTTGGCTTCGTTTCGATCGAGGTTTCCAACATGTCCCACGTCATGAACACCTACGCACGCCTGCCGGTTGCCTTCACGCATGGCGACGGGGTGTGGCTCTACGACGAAACTGGCAAGCGCTATCTCGATGCCCTCTCCGGCATCGCAGTCAGCACCCTCGGGCACAACCACCCGCGCCTGGTCAAGGCCATCGCCGATCAGGCCGCGCGCGTGCTGCACACCTCCAACCTGTACGGCATTCCCCTGCAGGACGCGCTCTCCGACCGCATCGCCGAAGCCTCTGGCATGGACGAGGTCTTCTTCTGCAACTCCGGCTGCGAAGCCAACGAGGCTGCGATCAAGCTCGCGCGCATGTACGGCCACAACAAGGGCGTCGAGGTACCGCACGTCATCGTGATGGAGAGCGCCTTCCACGGTCGTACCCTCGCCACGCTGTCGGCAACCGGCAACCGCAAGGCCCAGGCCGGCTTCGAGCCGCTCGTGCAGGGCTTCATCCGCGTGCCGTACAAGGACATCGAGGCCATCCGCAAGATCGCCGAGCACAACCACGCGGTGGTCGCGGTGATGCTCGAAATGATTCAGGGCGAAGGCGGCGTCAACGTGGCCGACGAAACCTTCCAGCGCGAGCTGCGCGCCCTGTGCGACGAAAAGGGCTGGCTGATGATCTGCGACGAGGTCCAGTGCGGCATGGGCCGGACGGGCAAGTGGTTCGGGTGGCAGCACGCGGGCACCAAGCCCGACGTGATGACACTGGCCAAGGGTCTGGCCTCGGGCGTGCCGATTGGCGCCTGCGTCACCAGCGGACGGGCCAAGGGCCTGTTCGGGCCAGGCAATCACGGCTCCACCTTCGGCGGCAACCCGCTCGCCTCCGCGGCTGGCCTGGCCACCTTCGACGCCATCGTCGAGGACAAGCTGATGGATAACGCGATCGCCGTCGGCGAGGCGATCCGCAAGGGCATGGCCGCGGCGCTCGAGGGCGTGGCGGGCGTGGTCGACATCCGTGGCCGCGGCCTGATGATCGGCATCGAGCTCGACCGCCCCTGTGGCGTGCTCATGGCCCGCGCGGCCGAGCAGGGCTTGCTGCTGTCGGTGACCTCCGAGCGCGTTGTTCGCCTGCTGCCGGCGCTTACCTTCACCCACGCCGATGCCGAAACCCTGGTGTCCATGCTGGCGCCGATGATTCGCGACTTCCTCGCGAACGGCTGAGGACTGCCCATGACCGAACTCAAACACTATCTTCAGTTCAAGGATTTCACGCGCGAGGAATACGACTACGTTTTCGCCCGCGCGAAGTGGATCAAGGACAAGTTCAAGCGCTACGAGCCCTACCATCCACTGTTCGACCGCACGCTGGTGATGATTTTCGAGAAGGCGAGCACGCGCACGCGCCTGTCTTTCGAGGCCGGCATGCACCAGCTCGGCGGCTCGGCGATCTACCTCAACACCCGCGACTCGCAGCTCGGCCGCGGCGAGCCGGTGGAAGACGCCGGCCAGGTCATCTCGCGCATGAGCGACATCGTGATGATCCGCACCTTCGAGCAGGACATCGTCGAGCGCTTCGCTGCCAACTCGCGCGTGCCGGTCATCAATGGCCTGACCAACGAATATCACCCCTGCCAGATCCTCGCCGACATCCTCACCTTCATCGAGCACCGCGGCTGCATCCAGGGCAAGACGGTGGCGTGGATCGGCGACAGCAACAACATGTGCAACACCTGGCTGCAGGCCGCCGAGGTGCTGGACTTCAACGTGCATGTGTCGACCCCGCCGGGCTACGAAGTCGAGCCCGAGCGTGCGGGCCTCTTCGGTACCAACCACTTCGAGCAGTTCGCCGACCCCATGGAAGCCTGCAAGGGCGCTGACCTGGTCACCACCGACGTGTGGACCTCGATGGGCTTCGAGGCCGAGAACGAAGCGCGCATGAAGGCCTTCGCCGACTGGTGCGTGGACGCCGAGATGATGTCCGTGGCGCACAAGGAGGCCGTGTTCATGCACTGCCTGCCCGCGCACCGCGGCGAGGAAGTCACCGCAGAGGTCATCGACGGCCCGCAGTCGGTGGTATGGGACGAGGCCGAAAACCGCCTGCACGCGCAGAAGGCCTTGATGGAATACCTGATGCTCGGCCGCATCGAGCACTGATCCAACGAACATGAACGGCGTGCACGGGCGTGCGTGCCGGCAACACAGCAGAAAACAGGAAAACAGCATGAGCGACGTCAAGAAAGTAGTGCTCGCCTATTCGGGTGGGCTGGACACTTCGGTCATCCTGAAGTGGCTGCAGGACACCTACGCGTGCGAAGTGGTCACCTTCACCGCCGACCTCGGTCAGGGCGAAGAGCTCGAGCCCGCGCGCCAGAAGGCGCTCAAGTTCGGCATCCAGCCCGAGAACATCTTCATCGACGACCTGCGTGAAGAGTTCGTGCGCGACTTCGTCTTCCCGATGTTCCGCGCCAACACTGTCTATGAAGGCGAGTACCTGCTCGGCACCTCGATTGCCCGCCCGCTGATCTCCAAGCGCCAGATCGAGATCGCCCAGGCCACCGGCGCCGACGCCGTCTCGCACGGCGCCACCGGCAAGGGCAACGACCAGGTGCGCTTCGAGCTTGGCTATTACGCGCTCATGCCCAACGTCAAGGTCATCGCCCCTTGGCGCGAGTGGGACCTGCTCTCGCGCGAGAAACTGCTTGCTTACGCAGAAAAGGCCGGCATTCCCATCGAAATGAAGCACAAGCAGGGCGGTTCGCCCTACTCGATGGACGCCAACCTGCTGCACATCTCCTACGAAGGTCGCCACCTCGAGAACCCCGCCGCCGAGGCCGAGGAAGACATGTGGCGCTGGACGGTGTCGCCCGAGGCCGCCCCGGATGCCGCGGAATACCTCGACCTGGAGTTTGAGCGCGGTGACCTCGTCGCCATCAACGGCACCCGCATGAAGCCGCACGAACTGCTCGCCAAGCTCAATGAACTCGGCGGCAAGCACGGCATCGGCCGCCTCGACTTGGTGGAAAACCGCTACGTCGGCATGAAGAGCCGTGGCTGCTACGAAACCCCGGGGGGCACCATTCTGCTCCGCGCCCACCGCGCCATCGAGTCGATCACGCTCGACCGCGAAGTCGCCCACCTCAAGGACGACCTCATGCCGCGCTACGCCAGCGTGATCTACAACGGCTACTGGTGGAGCCCCGAGCGCCGCGCCATGCAGGCCCTGATCGACCAGACGCAGGAAACCGTGAACGGCTGGGTGCGCGTCAAGCTCTACAAGGGCAACGTCATCGTCACCGGCCGCGACTCGAAGACCGACTCGCTGTTCGACCCGACGATCGCCACCTTCGAGGACGACGCCGGCGCCTACAACCAGAAGGACGCCCACGGCTTCATCCGCCTCAACGCGCTGCGCATGCGCATCGCTGCCAACGCCAGGGCCAAGCGCGGCTAAGGCAGGATCGCACCGATCGCGATGAACGACGAAGACTTCATCCTCGGACTCAGCTTCACCGAGTTCGAGGAAATCGCCCTCCAGGTCGGCCTCACAGGGCTGATCCTGTTCATGATGTTCATCATCTGGAACCTCGGCAAGGAATCCAAGGCCGGCCGCTACGGCATGATGTGGATGTTCATCGGCCTGGGTGTGGGCTTCGTCGGGTTCGTTGCCAAGGGCATCATCCAGAAGCTTCTCGGAATCGAATAGGAAGGTTCAACAGCATGAGCGTCACCACCCGCTTCGACGGCGTCACCGTCACCACCCAGGCCAACGTGTATTTCGACGGCAAGTGCGTCAGTCACGGCATTCAACTCGCCGATGGCACCCGGAAATCGGTCGGCGTCATCCTGCCGGCGCTGCTCACCTTCAACACCGGCGCCCCGGAAGTCATGGAATGCGTCGCCGGCAGCTGCAGCGTGCGCCTGAAGGACCCTGACGGCAACCCCGGCGACTGGACGACCTACGGCGCCGGCCAATCCTTCAACGTGCCCGCCAATTCGAGCTTCGACATCGAAGTCGTCGGCGAGCCCTATCACTACATCTGCCACTTCGGCTGAGCGCAGGGGAGGGGGAGCCATGCCGTCGTTCGACATCATGTCCGAGGTAGACCAGCCCGCGCTGCGCAACGCGGTCGAGCAGGCCAACCGCAAGGTCACCGGCCGCCACGACTTCAAGGGCACCAGTGCCAACATCGAGCTCGCCGAAAAACTCATCACCCTCTACGGTGACAGCGACTTCCAGCTCGACCAGATCAAGACCATCCTGCTGCCCGAGATGACCAAGAAGAACGTCGACGTCCGCTGCCTGGACTACGGCGAGGTGCAGAAGATCTCCGGCAACAAGGTCAAGCAGGAAGTGAAGGTACGCGTGGGCGTCGACCAGGATATGGCCAAGAAGATCGTCAAACTGCTGAAAGACAGCAAGTTGAAGGTTCAGGCCGCCATCCAGGGTGAAGCCGTGCGCGTCTCCGGCGCCAAGCGCGACGTACTGCAGGAAGCCATTGCGCTGGTCAAGAAACAGGTCACCGACTTCCCGCTGCAATACGGGAATTTCCGCGACTGACGGGGGCGCCCAGCCGGGGCCTTCTTAACAAAGGCAGCCTGTTGCCGCGGTGCGCTCAACCGCAGAGGCAGGGCGCTGCCAGACGTCATGCAGCGCTGTGCTCTCCGTACAGCTTGCGACTCGCGTTCGCGGCGTCCTGCATCTTCAGCTCGATCAGGCGCGCCAGGCGCCCGTCCTCCAGCTTCTGCGCCAGCGATAGCGCCGATGCGCCGTCGCGGCGGGTGGCAGACACGTCGGCGCCTTGCTCGATCAGTGTGAACGCAATATCGGTGGTGGCGCCGCTGAGAGAAAGCAGCAGCGGCGTGTTGCCGAGCGGGTCGCGCACGTCGATGTGTGCGCCCTTGGCGAGCAGCAGCAGCACCGTGTTCCGGTATCCGTCGGTGGGCTTTCCGCAGGCGATCAGCAGCGGGGTAAGCCCCAGCCGGTCCTTCCCGTTCGGGTCTGCGCCCGCATTCAACAGAATCTGCGCGATGATCGTCAGTCCGCGCTTGAGCGCGATCAGCAAGGGCGGCACCCCGTCCTCGGACGGCATGTTGACGTTGAAATTGGCGCGCACGAAGAGGTCGATCACCTCCTGGTCGCCTTCCTCCAGGTAGCGGAAGAAATTCTTTGGCAGGAATGCTATGCCACGCGACACCAGATCGTGCATCGCGTGCTCCTTGCGCTCAGCCGCCTTGAAGGTTTCGAGTTCGCGAGCGTCGCGCAGGCGGATGATGTCAGCCAGTACGTCGGGCGGGAAGCCCTTGCGGCCGCCGCGCTTGTCGATCAGCAGATCGCTGAAGTAATCATGGATCTGGGGGGTGTCCCACAAGTCCTCGATACGGATCAGGATCCGCTCGAATTCGCGCTCAAGGTGAGAGGGGTAACTCGTGCCCATGAACGAGAAAAATGCGTTTTTCATGATTTTTCGTTTTTTTTGATTGCTCCTTTTACATCGGGTCCGGTTCTAGTCCCAGCAAAGCCCAACTTGGGGCGTGACGTTTGTCACGGTCTGTCGTATTCGGAGGCCTGGTTCGACCAGGATCACCAGCAGTTTGCGGGTGTTCTCGCTCCCGACTGATCGAGGCTCACGTTTCCGCAGGCATCGGCAACCTGTGCGCCGATCGGTGCTGCGGTCAGGGTGTAGGTGGTTGCGGCGGAAACGCGCTGGAACTGATAGCGCTGGGTCAGGTCCGGGTCGGCCATGCAGCCCAAGGCCGGGGCCGCTCCGGCATAGGTCATGTTCGTGGTGTAAAAACGCTCCATGAACTGGGCCTGGTCCATCAGGCAAGCCGTCGCCGCGCTGCGGAAGGTTCGGAGGACGTGCTGCTGATACGAGGGGTAGGCGATCGAGGCCAGAATCCCCAGGATCGCCACCACGATCATCATCTCGATCAAGGTGATGCCGTGCTGGCGAGCCTTGGAGTGCCCGGCAAGGCGGTGCTGATGTCTTTGCATGTTCACTGTCCTACGATTTCGCGCCACGATTGACGAACGGCATCCGTGCCGGTGCCCTCTGTTCCGACCGTGCGGGTCGATCCGTCATCCAGACTGACCTGCATCACCTTCTCGATGAAGATGGGGCTGTTCGGACTTGCGCTGAAACCGATGCCCGACACCACAACCAGTTGCCCGTTGACCATGAGCTTGTCGGCGTCATTGAAGCTTCCATCGAGCGTGAAGTCGAAGAAGGTTTGCGGGAGCCTTGCGCCCGTGAAGGGGTCGATTGCCATGATGAAGCCGCGACCGCTCGGGTTGCAGGGGTCGCTGCCGTCCGGAATCCGGGTCGTACCAACGAGGATGGGGCCCTGGAACTGGTTCGGCACGACGATGCGTTCGCCTTCCGCACCGTTCAAGGGCGACTCGAGGTCGATGAACCAGCCGTCCGTGCCGATGAGTTGCCCTGCGTTGCCTTCCTCGATCACGCGTGCGCCGAAGCCGTTGATCTCGCCCTCGGCAAGGATGTTGCGCTCGAGGAGGTCAGTACGGGACGCGATGGTGCCGCCCCGGTCGATCAGGCCATACCAGCTCTGCACCTGTAGGTTGGTCGTGTCGGCCTGGTTGAGGTACTGGCCGGTACCGAAGAAGACCCAGAGGTCGCCGGTGCTGCGGTTCTTCGCGGCGAGGGGGGCTGCAGTGATGGGCTGAGCGACGCCGGAGCCGTCTTGGGCAACGAACAGTCTGGAGGCTGCCGGGGTGCCCCCCAGGCTGGTGAAGCGCCAGAGATTGCCCTGCAGGTCTCCCGCGTAGGCCTGATCGATGAAGCGATCACCGTCCGAGTCCCATGTGTACACCGCGGAAAGCCCGTTGCTGCCGCTGACGCCAGTGCTCACCACGGTCGAGCTGCCGGTGAATACGTCGATCATGATCAGGCTTGCGTCGTCACTCGCGCTGTTGGGGCCATTGCCGATCAGGACCTTCCAGTCGCCATTGGCAACCTGTGCGATCACTGGTTTGCCGAGCACGTTGCCCAGTGCGGAAATCTGTGTCGCGTCGCGCTCCCACAGGAACTTGACGTTGGCCGGGTCGGTGACGTCGAGCGCGAAGAGCGCACGGCCGCCGCGCCCCATGCTGCCGATCAGCACCGTCCGCCAGCCGATGGAGTTGCCACCGTAGGCGTCTGCGACCGTTACTTCGCCGTCGACGAAGTACTGGTGCGCATAGCTGGTCGACGAGAGGCCCTTGATGCCGGCGAGGATTGCAGCATTCGGGACGAAGGCATAGGTCTCCGCGCCCGTGTTCGTGTTGAAGCCATGCAGCATGCCGTCGTTCCCGCCGACGTAGAGGGTGGGGGGGCGGCCCGTCAGGCCTGCGGCAAAGGTGGCATAGGCCGTGGCGCCGTTGAAGCTCGCGCCGTAGTACAGGCGCGGGTTGGGCGTGCCCACGAAAACCGGCTGAGAGTTCACCACGTCACCCAGCAGACCGGTACGGGCGCGCAAGGTGCCGGTGGGGTTGGCGTCAGTCTGCTCGTTGACGCGCTCCCCACGCAGGTAGTCGACGACCTTCGCGCCGGTCGTGGCGTCCGCAGCGATCGCGGCCTGCTGAGTCGAGCCGAGATTACCCCACTCGAAGAGTTTGTAGGCATTGTTTCCGGTGCCCTGCGGGTTATGGACCCAGATGTTGCGTGACCCCCAGGCGGGGAGTTGCTCGCTGGCCTTCCACAGCGGTGTCGGTGCGAGCGAGCCATCGGCATTTACCTGGAATGCGTTCAGCTCGCCGCGCCAGGTGCCACTCCAGTATTGCGCCTGGAAGGTGCGCGTACCCGTTTCGAGCTTGGTCGAGTTGGCAGCGAGCGAGGCTCCGGACCCGAGGCGGTTCGCGATCTCGCCCAGCGCGGCATTGAGGGAGTCGACGAAATCGTCTGCGTTGGAGGCGACGATGAATTCTCCGCGGCTGTTGACGGCCGCATGCCACAGGTCGTCGATGCGCTCGGCGTCTTCCGCTTCGGTCGGGTTGGGCCAGGACTTGGTGCCGTTTTCCAGTGCGGCAAGATCGGTGGAGGGGTCAAGCGTACCCTTGAGTCCGATCGAGATGCCGAAGGTGGTCATGTTCTGCCAGAAGGCCGGGTTGGCGGCGCTTGCGGGGACATCGTTCTTCAGGTCGGTGCGCAGATCGTTTTTCCAGTAGTACATGGCCACGTCGGCAAGCGTGTTGCTCCGCGTGTCCGAATAGGGACGACCCGCGATGTACTGGTAGCTCGCACCGTTCGGTCCGGTGATCGTGCTGCCGCCGGTACCGTCGTTGTTCGCCCGCGCTCCGCTGACAGATGCCTCGTCACTGTTCCAGTAACCGTCGGTGGTCAGGATGGTGAAGTTCTGCCGGCACGAATACTGTGCGGCTGTGGCCTGCGGGCCCCAGGGGCCGTTGACGCCGGTCTCGCGGAAATACTCTCCGGCGTCGCCGAGCGATTGTCGCAACGGGGTGCCGTTGGACGCGTTGGTGTTGAACAGGCGGGTGAACCAGCCCTGCTTGTTGCTGCCGCGGAACAGGCCGTCGTCGTTCCCCACCGGGATGCGGTAGTTCTGGCGGTTCCAGATCGTGTTGTAGCCGACACGGAAATCCTCGCCGAGGTCGGCGAACACCCGGCTGGCCGATGCCTTGGCCATGCTTGCGCGCAAGCGATAGTAGGAGAACCAGTTGGCGTAGTTCTGCACCTCGGCCTCGAGCGTGCGGCCGTAGGGGCCCAGGGTTGTGTTGCCGACGTAATAGGTACAGTCGCTCAGGCTCGTGCTTGTGCCCCAGATGGTCGCTGGACAGGCTCGACCTTCCCAACGTGAATTCGTGGAGTTCCAGCGGAAATCGAAGCGACGGTAGTTGGCATTCGAGCTTTGCAATCCGCTCTGGTAAACGTAGAAACCCTGGAACCGGAATGCGCGATCGGTGCTCGAAGTGGTCGAACTGTGGTCCCGGTCTGAGTTATCCGGACGGTCTGGATAGCTGGTCTGGCGCAGGCTATGCGAGCCCGTGTTGATCTCTCCTGAGGGGTCGTAGGGGAGATTTTCCGTCTTGGGGTTGTACTGTCGCCAAGATGTCCCATCCCAGTTCTTCCACGGGATATAGTTCTTGGTGGGGTCGTACCACTGCGTGTTGACGTTGGCAGCCCGCAGTCGAATGTCGTTGTTGAGCTGCCCGCTGTAGGGCAGGCCTCTGTCCGGAGAGCTGGTCCAGGTGGCTGAAGTACCCGGCATGTGCTGCCACGCCATCGACCCCGAGTCGTCCATGATGAACAGGATGTTCGGCGGCAGGGGCTCCGCGACGACCAGAGGCTGCTGGTCGACCGTCACGCCCGCGGCCCCTGCGAGCAGGGGGAGGCCGGCGAGGACTCCGATCGCGAGTCCGCGAAGGGTCTGATGGAAGCTGGAAGCGGTTTTCATGGTGGGGTCTCCCAGTGGGAATCAGGGTGCCACGCGCCGCACGGTGCTCTGGAGCACGACGATGGAGCGGGTGTCGTTGCCCGCGGCGGGCGCGTGGCTGCGTGCCGTGACGCGGTAGAAATTGACGGGCGGGGTGCCGGAGGGGCTGCCGTATTGCAAGCTGTTTGCGCTGCTGGACAGGCCAAGCTCGTCCTCGCTGCTCAACTCTCGTGCGACGAACTGGATGTGATATTGCCCCGTACCCGCAGAGGTGCCCGGGTTGGTGGTGAACGCGCCCGGGGCGTTGACCCAGTTGCCGTCGTCGCCGTTGAAGGCCGTTGGCGGGACGATGTCGCACGCGACGTTGCCGGGCAGGCAATTGACCCCAAGGCCGGGGTTGGCGCTGAGCGCTGCTTCGGCCGCCCTGAGCGCGGCCTCGGCGGACTGCATGGCGAGCGAGCGGTCGTACATGTTGCCGCTCAGGCGCTCCTGGAGCGAGGTGTTCTGCATGCCTGCCAGGCCCATCAGCGTGAGCATGACGAGCATGACGAGCGCAACGACAAAGGCGATACCCTTTTGCCGCCTGCACCCTGCGGGCAGCATGCCGGGGAAGGTTGCGGCTGATTTCATGGCACACGATTCCTGAGGCCGACCACCGTGGTAAAGGTGCGCTGGAGGCGGCCGTTGTTGACACTCACCCGGTCGTTGGTGCTGACGGCGGTGAGCGTGATTTCGACCGCTGTGACGTTCCGCCAGTTGGCCGGGCTGGTCACGAAGCCCGTCGCCGTGTCCGTCGGGCGGTAGCTCAGCTGCATGTCGGAGATTCCGGGCACGATCTCTTCAGCGCCTCCGCCTCCGATGCGGCGGCGGAACAGGGAGCGGCTCCCCTCGTCCGGTCGGCCGTTGTCGCCGATGTACCAGACGGTCGCGACCATGGCCGCGATCTGTGAATTCTGCTCGAACGGCGGGTTGGGTTCGCCGCCACCACAGGCGCCGGGCGTTGCCGGAGGGTTGAGGTACTTTGAGCAATTCCCCGGATTGATGGATCCGCCCGTGTTGAAGACGACCGTGCGGTTTGCGCCGTTGTAGTTGCTCGCCTGAAAAATCACCGCGCGGGTCGGGTCGCACACGAGGAGGATGTCTCCGTCGTTGATCGCTGTTGTGGGGGAGTTGATCTGAAAATTGGCTGCACCACCCCCCACGCCCGTGCTATGAACGACGACGTTATGCCCCGTCCCCTCGATGCCCTGCAGCAGAATCGCATCGGTCCCGGCGACCCGGTTGCCGATGCCGAACGCGGCAGGCAGGGGTGTGCCGGCGTCGTAGCCGCGGACGCCGTCCCAGTTTGCAAGCCAGTCTCCGCCGCCGCCGTTCAGGACGTTCGTCACCGTACTGTTGCCACACCCCGTGGCGCCCGCTTCGCGGATGTCGCGGGCCACCAGTTCGAAGGCGGTGCGGATGGCATCCTGCGTCTGCGACAGGCCTTCGTTGGTCCGGTAGGCCTCGCCGTTGGCGATGACCACCGAGCCGACCCCGCCGACGACGACGAGGCCGAGCAACATGGCGATCATCAGTTCGACCAGGGTCAGGCCGTCCTGGCGTGCGCGAGGGCGGGAAACCAGGTTTTTCATAGCTGCACCTCGGTCTGGATCGTTTGCACCGCACCGGCGCCGCCGATGCGCTCGTCTTGCCAGCGAACGGTGATCGTGCATGCTGCGCCATTGCAGTTGACCGAGCCCGCTGCGCCGGCGCCCAACTGTGCGGCGAGCCGGTTGCGCCACTTGGCCAACTCGTTGCCGGCGAAGGTGCCCCCCACCGGCGTGCCGTCGATCAGGATGTTGAATACGCCGTTGACCGCATTGACGCGGTCGACCCGCATCGCATCGACGATGCTGTAGCTTTCGATGACGGCCACGCTGCGTTCGAACGCGCTCTGGTTGTTGCGCAGGGCGCTGGTCTGCAGCCCGGCCATCCCCAGCAGTCCGAGCGAGAGGACGAGGACAGCGACCAGGACTTCGATCAGGGAGACACCGGCCTGCCGCGTGCTGCGCGGGGCGCGACGGTGGGGGCGAAGGGGTTTCATGGGCAGGCTCCTGCTGCACGCGCGACCGATATGCGGTTGCCTGGGCCGATGGTGATGACGCGGCGATTCTCGGCGATGGGGGTCGTCGTGCAGGCCGTCACCACTCCGTTTGCGGTGGGCAGGCCGTTCGGGGCGTAGGTCACGGTGTCTCCGCCGAAGTTACTCGCGACCCGGAACTCGTTGCCCAACTGCTCGGGCGCGCCGCGACGAATGCCGGAGGTGCCGTCGGACACGACCCAGTCGGCCCAGTTGGCACCTGCGCCGCCGGCACAGTCGGTGCTGTTGGCGGCCGCCGCCCGGCAGAAGCTTACGGGGCGGTTGAGTTTGATGGCCTCGCCGCGCGCGAAGCGCGTGGCAGCGACGAGCTCGTTGGTCAAGGTGGTCAGCCGGTAGCTGGCGATCGCATCGCGGAATGCCGGTGCGGCGATCATCATCAGGATGGCCGCCACGGCAACCGTGACCATCAGTTCGACGATAGTGAAACCGGATATCTTTTTCATAGCCTTAAGGTACCGGGCTGACGATGCGGAAGGGTCGGGCGGGCGACCAGTGGGTTAAAACGCACGACCAACGGTCCGCAACGGATTGCTAGCCATGCTCATGGGGTCCGGTGGCGACTGACGGTGTCGACCGTGAAGGTTATGATGCGCTTGTGGCGCCCGGGAGGAAGGGCGAGAACCAGGTGGCGCGAGGCATCTGCCACGGTTTCATGCAGATTACGCGTTGAGGGGGTGGGTTTGATCGGGCCTGAACTGCTTCGAAACAGGCTTGCAGGGGTTCGTCCCGGCACGGTGGCGGGCGATTTTGCGCCGGAGTTGCCGGAGACTGCGTACAAGGCGGCTGCCGTGCTTGTACCGCTGATTGCGCGCGAGGGCGAGGAGTCACTCCTGTTCACCAAGCGCACCGACCACCTCCACCACCACCCGGGCCAGATCAGCTTTCCGGGCGGGCGGGTGGAGGCGGGTGATGCGTCGCCGGTGGAGACTGCGCTGCGTGAGACGGAGGAGGAGATTGGCCTGCATCGCCGCCATGTGGAACTGCTCGGTGCCTTGCCCGACTATCTGACCGGAACGGGGTTTCGCGTGACGCCGGTGGTGGGGGTGGTGCGGCCGCCGTTCGAGCTCACGCTGGATGCCTTCGAGGTGGCGGAGGCGTTCGAGGTGCCGCTGGCGCACTTTCTCGACCCGGCCAACCACGAGGCGCACAGCATCGTGCACGAGGGGCGGCTGCGCACCTTCCATGCCATGCCGTACCAGGGGTATTTCATCTGGGGCGCGACGGCGGGGATCATCATGTCGCTGTACCGCTTGCTGGGACAGCGCAGCTGATCTGTACGGCGTCGGTGTCACATGCAGGCGCGGGCGCGGATGCCACAGCTGTTGCGTGCATACGTCGCCTGCGCAGCATGTCCGGTAGGGTGCTGCGGTACTATTCTGGAGTCGTTCCAGTCTTTCGGTCTTTCAGTCTTTCAGTTTTATTCCACGTTTCGCTCCTGATGCCTTCCTGGGCTGCCGCATGACCCTTCTTTCCTTGTTTGTTGCGCTCGTGCTGCAGCAATTCTGGCCGGCAGGTGCCGGGTCGCTGGCGAGCAGGCTCGGCCGGGGCTTCGTCGCCTGGTTCGAGCGCCGCGTGCAGGCGAGCACCGGGGCGGGTGGGCGGACGGCCTGGTTGCTGGTCGTGCCCGCGACTGCGCTGGCGAGCGCCGTTGTGTACGGCATGCTGTGGTCGCTGCATCCGCTGCTGGCCTTCCTGTTCAACGTGGCGGTGCTGTTCGCCGGCATGGGGTTTGCGCGCGATAGCCGGTTCTTCAACGAAGTGCACGTGGCGCTGCGCATGGCGGATCTCGATGGCGCGCGTGCCCTGTTGTCGGACTGGCGTGGCGTGCGACATGACGCTGCGACCACCGGAGAGGTTGCGCGGCTGTCGATCGAGCAGGCGCTGGTTGCAGCGCACCGTTCGGTGTTCGGGGTGATCTTCTGGTTCGTGCTGCTGCCCGGGCCGAGCGGGGTGGTGCTCTATCGCCTGGCGGCGCTGCTGGCGGTTGGGCGCGCGGTGCAGTCCGGTGCTTGCGACGGATTTGCGCAGCGCGTTTTTCTCGCCCTCGACTGGTTACCGGCACGGCTGACGGCGCTGGTGTTTTCGGTGGTGGGGAACTTCGAGGATGCGGTGTATTGCTGGCGGTCGCAGGCGGTGCTGTGGCCGGAGAGGTCGTCGGCTATACTGATTGCAAGCGGTGGTGGCGCGCTGGGTGTCCGCCTGGGCGGGCCGATTCACGAAGCGGGTGCGCTTGTCGAACGGCCCGAGATGGGGCTGGGCGGCGAGGCGGGCGTCGACCACATGCAAGGTACGGTGGGTCTGCTCTGGCGGGCTCTGCTGGTGTGTCTGTTCCTGCTGGCGCTGCTCGCGGTTGCGGGCGCGGCGGGCGGGTGACACGTTTCATCTCAACAAGGGAGTGGGTTATGGCAAATCGTGAAGTCGTTGTTCTGAGTGCTGTTCGTTCCGCGGTGGGTGGCTTTGGTGGCTCGCTGAAAGACATGGAGCCGTCCGACCTCGGTGCGGTGGTGATCAAGGAGGCGATCGCACGCGGCGGTGTCGATCCGAAGGAAGTTTCGTTCGCTTCCGTGGGTCATGTGATTCCGACCGACTCCCGCTACGCCTACGTGTCTCGTGTTGCTACCATCAACGCCGGCATGGCAATGGATTCCGTGGCCTTCCAGGTCAGCCGCCTGTGCGGTTCGGCGCAACAGGCCATCGTCAGCTCGGCCCAGGCCATCATGCTGGGCGATGCCGACTACGCGATCGGCGGCGGCGTCGAGGTGATGTCGCGTGGCGCCTATCTGCTGCCCGCACTGCGCAGCGGCGCGCGCATGGGTGACACCAAGGCCATCGACTCGATGGTTGCGGTGCTGACCGACCCCTTCGGCGTCGGCCACATGGGCATCACCGCAGAGAACCTGTGCACCAAGCATGGCATCACCCGCGAAGAGCAGGACGCCTTTGCGCTCGAGTCGCAGAAACGCGCTGCGGCGGCGATCGCCGAGGGCCGCTTCAAGAGCCAGATCGTCCCGATCACCTTCGAGACCCGCAAGGGCACCGTGGTGTTCGACACCGACGAACATCCGCGCATGACCACCCTGGAAGCGCTGGCGAAGATGAAGCCCGCTTTCAAGAAGGACGGCTCCGTCACGGCGGGTAACGCCTCGGGCATCAACGACGCTGCCGCTTTCCTGCTGCTGGCGGATGCGGCCAAGGCTTCGGCCGCCGGCCACAAGCCGATCGCCCGCCTGGTGTCGTACGCGATCGCCGGCGTGCCCAACGAGGTGATGGGCGAAGGCCCGATCCCCGCGACCCAGCTCGCGCTCAAGCGCGCTGGCCTGACGCTGGACCAGATCGACGTGATCGAGTCCAACGAGGCCTTTGCGGCGCAGTCGATCACGGTGAACCGCGGCCTCGGCCTCGACACCGCCAAGGTCAACCCCAACGGCGGCGCGATCTCGCTCGGCCACCCGGTGGGCGCGACGGGCTCGGTGATCATCACCAAGCTGCTGCACGAGCTGATCCGCGTGAATGGCCGCTACGGCGTGGCCACCATGTGCATCGGCGGCGGCCAGGGCATCACCACGGTGTGGGAACGCGTGTAAGCGCTGTCTTTGCCCTCTGATAAAAGAAACCCGCGCGGCCGTGAGGCTGGCGCGGGTTTTTTCATCCGGGTAGTTTGTGGACAAAACTCTAGACGTAATGAAGCAACATGCTAGCCTAACAATCTGATTATTAGAGATTAATTGTTATTTTAACGATGCAGTTAGCTCGACATTATGCGCACCAGGAATCTTGAAGTACGCCAGCGGCTGATTGCCCTCCTGCGGCGAGGGCCTGCGCGTGCGGCCGATCTGGCGCGGCAACTGGACGTGTCGGCGCGAACGGTGCTGCGCCTGTTCGAAGAGTTGGGCACGGATGTATGCCGTGGTGGGGCGGCGGGTAGAACGCGGTACGCTGCGTGCCGCCCGTTGCGTGGTTCGTCGGCGCCGGTTCCGGTGTTTCATGTCGGTGCCGACGGTCGATTGCAGGAGGGTGGGGTCCTGCGCCTGCTCCAGCCAGAGGGGGCCTGGTGCGCGCTGGACAGGCTCGGATTTCCGGTCGATGGCGAGGCACGAGACGGGTGGTGGCCGGGTTTGCCTTATCCGTTGTACGACATGCAGCCGCAGGGATACCTCGGGCGCCAGTTCGCCCGCCAACTTCACCTGGATCTTGAGGTGTCCGATGATCCCCGCGGCTGGGGCGATGACGAAATCGCCTGGATCCTGAGCCGCCGCGGCGTTGACCTTCCCGGTCACCTGATTTTCGGCGAGCAGGCAGCGCGGCTGTGGCAGGCCGAGGCGTTGGCGCCTACGCCGGTCCTCACCGAGTCGACGCTGCTCGCGGCTTATCACGATTCGGCGGAGCGCAGCGTGTCACTCGGTATCGCGGGGAGCAGCGCGGCGGGTGAGTTTCCGAAGTTCCTGTCACTACGCGAGCTACCGGGTCAGCGCACACCGCATGTGCTGGTGAAGTTTTCCGGTGCGGGGGAGAGCAGCCAGCGCTGGGCCGATTTGCTGGTCTGCGAGCACCTTGCATTGGGCGCGGCGCAGGGGCTGACGGGTATCGAGGTTGCGCGAACTCGCATCCTCGCCAGCAAGGGTCGAACCTTCCTCGAGTCGGAGCGCTTCGACCGCCTGGGTCGCTTCGGTCGGCTGCCGGTCGTAAGCCTGCAAGCGGTCAGCGCGCATCTTCTTGGCTTGGGCGCGCGTGACTGGCGGGAACATGCCAGTGCGTTGGTCGAGGCAGGGTTCTTGTCCCCGGTGGATGCAGCATGCATCGGCCGACTGTGGTGGTTCGGGCGCCTGATCGCCAATGGCGACATGCACCTTGGCAACTGCGCCTTCCGCGTGGCCGATGGCCGGCTCACGCTCGCGCCAGCCTACGACATGGTGCCAATGGACTACGCTCCGCTGCCCGGCGGCGAACTACCTACGAAGGTATGGCAACCGCCCTTGCCGCTCCCCGGAGAGCGCGCCATCTGGCTGGAGGCCTGCAGACAGGCGCTGGTCTTCTGGAGCGCGGCCGCTGGTGATCGCCGGATCTCCGACCCCCTGCGCGAGGTGTTCCGCGATAACGCAAACCGGCTCGAGAATGCAGCGGGCCGCGTGTGAGCGCGCTCAGCCCGCATCCCTGAGCCTTCCTTCAGCCTGCGTCCTTTTCCAGCTTGATCGACGCCGAGTTGATGCAGTAGCGCAGGCCGGTGGGTTGGGGGCCGTCTTCGAAGACGTGGCCGAGGTGGGCGCCGCATGCGTGGCACAGGACTTCAGTGCGGATCATGAAGTGGCTGCGGTCTTCGGCGGTTTCGACATTGTCGGGCTCGGCGGCGGTCCAGAAGCTGGGCCAGCCGCAGCCCGCGTCGAACTTGTGCTCGGAGCGGAAGAGCGGGGCGCCGCAGCACACACAGTGGTAGGCGCCCTTGTCCCAGACGTTCCAGTATTCGCCGGTGAAGGCGCGCTCGGTGCCTTTCTCGCGTGTGACGTGGTATTGCGCGTCGGTGAGTTGGGCGCGCCACTCGGCTTCGGGTTTGACGATCTTGCGGGACATGGGCGACTTCCTCAGTGCAGGTGACGCGGGATCTGCTCGGTCTGCTCGGCCGGCATCTCGGCGTGGGCGGCTTCGCCCTCGGGCGAGGGGTAGAGCGGAACGCCACAGTCGTCGCAGTATTCGAGCGGGAAGTGGTGGTCGAGCGCGAGGATCTCGCTGACCCCCGATTCACGCAGCACGGCTTCGATCTCGCCGATGCAGTCGGAGGTTTCGTCCTCGGCGCCGAGCAGTGGCCACACCACGCCGTGCACGACCTGGTCCTGATCGCGGACGGTGAAGCCGATCCGGTATTCCTCCAGCGCGCGGTCCCAGTACGGGGCGACCACGGCGCGCAGGTTTGCGGCCGGGGTTTCGAGCGTGGTGGCGAGGTAGGCAACCGAGGCGCGCACCGAGTAGGGGCGGCTCTCCTTGTCGGCTGCGCGGCTGGCGGCAAAGTAGGACTCGGGCAGCACCAGATCCACGACGCAGCCCGGCAGCAGCGGCGTCAGGCAGGCGCCACCCTGGGTGCGCCAGTGCTCGAGTGCGCCATCGCGCGAGCCGTCTTCTTCCTGCCAGCGGAAGATCGGGGCGCCGCGCGGGACGGCGACCGCAGCGAGCAGGTAGCGCGTGTCGGAGAGGAACTGGGCGGTTTCGGGCATGCCTTCGGTCTCGATGTGCAGATCGAGGCCCTCGAGGGCGGCAGCGCAGATCACCTTGGCGAATTCGGCGGTGGCGCAGTAGCCCTGCGGCAACTGGTCGGGGCTGAACAGGAAGTCGGCCACCGACAGCCGCGCGTCCTTCGCGAGCACGTGCGCCTGCAGGTGCACGCGGAGGTTGGCGAGCACGGCGGGCGAAATGCTGGTGGCGCCGATGCGGTAGCGCGACCAGGCGAGCACCGGCGCGGCGATGAGCACCACGTCGTGCTCGGTCAGGGCGCCCGCGGCGCATTCGGCGCGCGATTCGATGCTGTCTGCGAGCTCGTCATAGGCACGCGGCTCGGTGCTGTAGAGGTGGTCGAGCGCGGTGTTGAGCACTTCCTCGTCGTTGTCCGCAAGCGTTTCATCGATCAGGCCCGCAAGCTGGCGCTCCCAGTAGCGGTCTTCGATGCGGCTGCCGGACTGGGCGAGGCCGGTGGCGAGGCGGACGAGTCGTTCGGCGCTGCGGCCGAGGCCGCCTCGGCGCTTGATGCGCGTTCTTTTCATGTCTTGTCCTGTGTTGGGCGTTGTTTGGGTCCGTTCGATTTTCGTGCTTGCCCGGCCTTGGGCAGGTCAGAAGCCGGGGCGTTCCACGCGCACGGTCTGGAGGATGGTGGCAGAGATCTCTTCGATGGACTTGGTGGTGGATTCGAGCCAGCGGATGTTCTCGCGGCGCATGAGCTTCTGCGCCGCGTCGATCTCGTAGCGGCAGTTGTCCAGCGAGGCGTAGCGGCTGTTGGGGCGACGCTCCTGGCGGATCTGAGAGAGGCGCTCCGGCGCGATGGTAAGGCCGAAGAGCTTGGCGCGGTACTTGTGCAGTTCGCCCGGGAGCTTGTTGCGCTCGAAATCCTCGGGGATCAGCGGATAGTTGGCGGCCTTCACGCCGAACTGCATGGCGAGGTAGAGGCTGGTGGGGGTCTTGCCCGAGCGCGACACGCCTACCAGGATCACGTCCGCTTCGGCCAGTTCTCCGTCGCTGGAGATGCCGTCGTCGTGGGCCATGGCGAAGTTGATCGCCTCGATGCGGTGCTTGTAGTTGAGACTGTCGGCAATGCCGTGGAACCGGCCGACGGCGTGCGTGGAGCGCTGCCCGAGCTCGGATTCGAGTGGTCCGATGAAGCTGTCGAAGAGATCCAGGAAGAGCGCGTCCGCTTTGTGCAGCGCAGCAACGGTGTCCTCATGCACCAGGGTGCTGAACACGATCGGGCGCACGCCGTCTTCCCGGGCGACCTCTCGGATGTGGTTGGCGCAGTCGATCGCCTTGTCGATGTCGTCGACGAAGGGGGCGCGTATCTGGCGGAATCTCGCCTCGGGAAACTGCGCCAGCAGGCTGTGGCCCAGGGTTTCTGCGGTGATGCCGGTGCCGTCGGAAACGAAGAAGACGCTGCGGCTTGGAATGTCGGTCATGTGTTGGGCCTTGTGGCTCCTGCATCAGCGGCTTCTATACATACATACAAGCCCGGATGCGGCAGAGCACAAAAAAAACGTTAAACTTCGCGCTCGGTTATTTTGCTTTCTCTCCAACATTTGCGGAAGCCACCCATGACACGCTATGTGATCCCCTTCAACGAACTGCGCATGACCGATGTCGAGAAGGTCGGCGGCAAGAACGCCTCGCTCGGCGAGATGATCAGCCAGCTTCCTTCGAGCGTGCGTGTCCCGGGCGGCTTTGCGACCACGGCCGAGGCCTATCGCGAGTTCCTGGCCCACGACGGCCTTGCCGACCGCATCAATGCCGCGCTCGACGCACTGGACGTCGAAGACGTCGAAGCCCTGGCGAAGACCGGCGCGCAGATCCGCCAGTGGATCATCGACATTCCGTTCCCGGCCAAGCTCGAAGCCGAGATCAAGACGGCTTACGAGGCGATCACTGCCGAGGGCGAGGGCAGCTTCGCGGTGCGCTCGTCGGCGACCGCCGAGGACCTGCCGGATGCGTCCTTCGCCGGCCAGCAGGAAACCTTCCTCAACATCCACGGCTACGAGAACATCCTGCATGCGATGAAGGAAGTGTTCGCGTCGCTGTACAACGACCGTGCGATTGCCTACCGCGTGCACAAGAACTTCGCCCACGCTGACGTGGCGCTGTCGGCAGGCGTGCAGCGCATGGTGCGTTCCGACTCGGGCGCTTCGGGTGTGATGTTCTCGATCGACACCGAATCCGGCTTCGATCAGGTGGTGTTCATCACCGCCTCCTACGGCCTGGGCGAGACGGTGGTGCAGGGCGCGGTGAACCCGGACGAGTTCTACGTGCACAAGCCCACGCTGGCGCTGGACAAGCCCGCCATCGTGCGCCGCAACCTGGGTTCCAAGCTGATCAAGATGGTATTCACCGACAAGGCCGTCGCTGGCAAGTCCGTGCGCACCGTGGATGTTCCCGAGGCGGATCGCAACCGCTTCTCGCTGACCGACGAGGACGTGCTGGAGCTGGCCCGCTACGCGGTGATCATCGAGAAGCACTACGGCCGCCCGATGGACATCGAGTGGGGCAAGGACGGTGTCGACGGCAAGCTCTACATCCTGCAGGCCCGCCCCGAAACGGTGAAGAGCCAGGATACGGGCCTGGTGATGGAGAAGTACCGCCTCAAGCAATACGGCAAGGCGCTCACCCATGGCCGTGCCATCGGGCAGAAGATCGGTGCCGGTGTGGTGCGCATCGTCGGCGATGCCTCGGAGATGAACCGCGTGCAGGCGGGCGACATCCTCGTCACCGACATGACCGACCCCAACTGGGAGCCGGTGATGAAGCGTGCGAGCGCCATCGTCACCAACCGCGGCGGCCGCACCTGCCACGCGGCGATCATCGCGCGCGAGCTGGGCATCCCCGCCATCGTGGGCTGCGGCAACGCGACCGAGGTGCTCAATGAAGGCGAGTCGGTCACCGTGTCCTGCGCCGAAGGCGATACCGGCTACGTGTATCGCGGCAAGCTCGAGTTCGAGGTCATCACCACCGACATGGGCAACCTGCCCGAGATCCCGGTGAAGATCATGATGAACGTGGGCAACCCCGAGCTTGCCTTCGAGTTCGCGCAGATCCCCAATGGCGGCGTCGGCCTGGCGCGCCTGGAGTTCGTCATCAACAACATGATCGGCATCCACCCCAAGGCCATCCTCGACCTTGGCCAGGTGCCGGCCAGCCTGCGTGACGAGATCAACCGCCGTTCGCGCGGCTACGCCACGCCCAAGCAATTCTTCATCGAGAAGCTGGTCGAGGGGGTGGCCACGATCGCCTCGGCCTTCTATCCGAAGCCCGTGATCGTGCGCATGTCCGACTTCAAGTCCAACGAGTACCGCAAGCTGCTCGGCGGCGACATCTACGAGCCGGAGGAAGAGAACCCGATGCTGGGCTTCCGCGGCGCCTCGCGCTACATCGCGCACAGCTTCCGTGACTGCTTCGAGATGGAAGTGGCGGCGATGAAGAAGGTGCGCAACGAGCTGGGGCTGACCAACGTGCAGATCATGATCCCGTTCGTGCGTAACCTCGAAGAGGCCGCCGGCGTGGTGGATCTGCTTGCGGAGCACGGCCTCAAGCGCGGCGAGAAGGATCTCAAGCTGATCATGATGTGCGAGATTCCGTCCAACGCCATCCTGGCCGAGCAGTTCCTGCAGTACTTCGACGGCTTCTCGATCGGCTCCAACGATCTTACCCAGCTGACGCTGGGCCTGGATCGCGACTCCGGTCTGGTGGCGCACGCCTTCGACGAGCGCGATCCGGCGGTCAAGCAACTGCTGTCGATGTCGATCCAGGCGGCCAACAAGCTCGGCAAGTACGTGGGCATCTGCGGCCAGGGTCCGTCCGACCATGCGGATTTTGCCGAGTGGCTGATGGACGAGGGGATTCAGACCATTTCACTGAACCCGGATACGGTGGTCGATACCTGGCTGAAGCTGGCTGCGCATCGCGCGCAGTAAGGCGGCGGCCGGTGAGCCGGTGCTGAAGTGAAGAACGGGGAGGGGCGTAAAGCCTGCTCCCCGTTTGTTTTGTCTGCCCATGAAAAAAGCCCGGCCGGGGTTCGCTTCCCTTGGCCGGGCTGTGTGTGGTGCTGCGCCGCGGGTGGCGGCGCAGGCTGCGTTGCTCAGGCGACGGTGACCGGAATCTTGCCGATCTTCGCCTGCCATTCCTTCGGGCCGGTGTTGTGTACGCTGGTGCCGTTGGCGTCGACCGCGACCGTCACCGGCATGTCCTGCACGGTGAACTCGTAGATCGCTTCCATGCCCAGGTCCTCGAAGCCGACCACCTTGGCTTCCTTGATCGCCTTCGACACCAGGTAGGCTGCACCGCCCACCGCCATCAGGTAGGCCGACCGGTTGTCCTTGATTGCCTCGATGGCGATCGGGCCACGCTCGGACTTGCCGATCATCGAGATGAGGCCGGTCTTCTCCAGCATCATGCGGGTGAACTTGTCCATGCGGGTGGCGGTGGTGGGAC
Source organism: Thauera sp. AutoDN2 (assembly GCF_051280715.1). Classification (NCBI taxonomy): domain Bacteria; kingdom Pseudomonadati; phylum Pseudomonadota; class Betaproteobacteria; order Rhodocyclales; family Zoogloeaceae; genus Thauera; species Thauera sp. AutoDN2. The sequence goes on from NZ_JBNCAR010000019.1 coordinate 40,067, forward strand.
CGGCCGGGCCGACGACCTCATCACGCACCGGGTCGACCGGGCCGACGTAGTAGATGACGCGGTTGGTGAAGTCGACCGGCAGCTTCTCGCCCTTCTCGAGCATGTCGGCGATGCGCTTGTGCGCGGCGTCGCGGCCGGTGAGCATCTTGCCGTTGAGCAGCAGGATCTGGCCCGGCTTCCACGACGCGACTTCTTCCTTCGTCAGCGTGTCGAGGTTCACGCGGGTGGCGACGTTGGTGTCGGCCTTCCAGGTGACCTGCGGCCAGTCCTCGAGCCTGGGCGTGGGCAGATGCGCCGGACCCGAGCCGTCGAGGTGGAAGTGCACGTGGCGGGTGGCGGCACAGTTGGGGATCATCGCGACCGGCAGGCTGGCGGCGTGGGTCGGGTAGTCCATGATCTTGACGTCGAGCACGGTGGTGAGGCCACCCAGGCCCTGCGCGCCGATACCGAGCGCGTTGACCTTGTCCATCAGTTCGAGGCGAAGCGCCTCCACGCGGCTGAGCTGGGCGCCCGAGGCAGCCTTCTCGCGCAGTTCGTGGATGTTCACCGGGTCCATCAGCGATTCCTTGGCCAGCAGCATCGCCTTCTCGGGCGTGCCGCCGATGCCGATGCCGAGGATACCCGGCGGACACCAGCCGGCGCCCATGGTCGGCACGGTCTTGAGCACCCAGTCGACGATGGAGTCGGACGGGTTGAGCATGGCCATCTTGGTCTTGTTTTCCGAACCGCCGCCCTTGGCAGCACAGATGACCTCGACGTCATCGCCCTCGACGATCTCGTAATGGACCACCGCCGGGGTGTTGTCCTTGCTGTTCTGGCGCTTGCCGGCCGGGTCGAGCAGCACCGAGGCGCGCAGCTTGTTGTCAGGGTTGTTGTAGGCGCGGCGAACGCCTTCGTTGATCATGTCCTGGACACTCATCTTCGCGTCCCACTGCACGTTCATGCCGACCTTGAGGAAGACGACCGCGATGCCGGTATCCTGGCAGATCGGGCGGTGGCCTTCGGCGGCCATGCGCGAGTTGGTCAGGATCTGCGCGATGGCGTCCTTGGCCGCGGGGCTTTCCTCTCGCTCATAGGCCTCGCCGAGCGCCTGGATGTAGTCGAGCGGGTGGTAGTAGCTGATGTACTGGAAGGCATCCGCGATCGACTGGATGAGGTCTTCCTGGCGAATGATCGTCATGACGCTTGGTCTCCGGAATGACATGGGGGCAGAATGACGTGCACGGGCCGGCCGGCCCGGACAGGCGTCGGATTCTACCACCGGGGGCGTTCAACCGCCGCTGGCCGGGCTGTGTAAGTCCTGTGTAAGATAGACATCACTAAAATGCCGGCGATTCGAAGGCATCGAAGCGCCCGAGCGGGAGGCCCCCGAGGGGCTTTCCGTCAGGCGATCAAACAGGCTGGAACCAACCAGCCCGCCCGTAACCGGGTCAGCTTCAACCATTTGAACAGTTGAGGAGAGGTGAGTATGTCCAACGAGCAAGTCCGCATTTACAACCCGTCGGAAGAGATGGTCAAGAACGCAGCGGTGTCCGGCATGGACGGTTATCGTGCGCTGTGCAAGGAAGCCGAGGACGACTACGAGGGTTTCTGGGGCCGCCGTGCCAAGGAACTGCTGGACTGGAAGGAACCCTTCACTCAGGTCCTCGACCAGTCGAACCCTCCGTTCTTCAAGTGGTTCGCCGACGGCAAGCTGAACGTTTCCTACAACTGCCTCGACCGCAACGTCAATAATGGCCTGGGCGACAAGGTCGCGCTGATTTTCGAAGCCGACAGCGGCGAAGTCACCAAGGTCACCTACAAGGATCTGCTCGCCCGCGTCAGCAAGTTCGCCAACGCCCTGCGCGGCATGGGCGTCAAGAAGGGTGACCGCGTCATCATCTACCTGCCGATGTCGATTGAAGGTGTGGTCGCGATGCAGGCCTGCGCCCGCATCGGTGCGACCCACTCCATCGTCTTCGGCGGCTTCTCGGCCCAAGCCCTGCGCGACCGTATCGAGGACGCCGCGGCCGTGGCCGTGATCACCTCCGACGGCCAGTTCCGCGGCGGCAAGGCGCTGCCGCTCAAGCCGATCGCCGATGAGGCGCTGTCGCTGGGCGGTTGCGACTCGGTCAAGAACGTCATCGTGGTCAAGCGCACGGGCGCAGACATCAACATGGTCGCCGGCCGCGACAGCTGGTACCACGAGGCAGTTGCCAGCCAGTCCGAGACCTGCGAGCCGGAGTGGGTCGAAGCCGAGCACCCGCTGTTCATTCTCTACACCTCGGGCTCCACCGGGAAGCCGAAGGGCGTGCAGCACTCCTCGGGCGGCTATCTGCTTCAGGCCATGCTGTCGATGAAATACACCTTCGACATCAAGCCCGATGACATCTATTGGTGCACCGCCGACATCGGCTGGGTTACGGGCCATACCTACATCACCTATGGCCCGCTCGCCTGCGGTGCGACCGAGATCGTGTTCGAGGGCGTGCCTACCTACCCGGACGCCGGCCGCTTCTGGAAGATGATCCAGGATCATAAGGTCAGCATCTTCTACACCGCGCCGACCGCGATCCGTTCGCTGATCAAGGCTGCCGACAACAACCCGTCCGTGCATCCGAAGCAGTACAACCTGTCTTCGCTGCGCATCCTGGGTTCGGTGGGCGAGCCCATCAACCCGGCCGCCTGGGAGTGGTACTACGAGAACGTCGGCGGCGGCCGCTGCCCGATTGTCGATACCTTCTGGCAGACCGAGACCGGCGCACACATGATCACGCCGATGCCGGGCGCCACGCCGATGGTTCCGGGCTCCTGCACGCTGCCCTTCCCGGGCATCATGGCTGCAGTGGTCGATGAGACCGGCACCGAAGTACCGTGGGGCCAGGGCGGCATCCTGGTGGTCACCAAGCCGTGGCCGGCGATGATCCGCAACGTCTGGGGCGACCCCGACCGCTTCAAGAAGACCTACTACCCCGAGGACTTCAAGGGCAAGCTCTATCTTGCGGGCGACGGTGCCATCCGCGACGCCGAGACCGGCTACTTCACCATCACCGGCCGTATCGACGATGTGCTGAACGTCTCCGGTCACCGCATGGGCACGATGGAGATCGAGTCTGCGCTGGTGGCGCACGAGAAGGTGGCCGAAGCTGCCGTGGTCGGCCGTCCGGACGATGTGACCGGTGAAGCGATCGTGGCTTTCGTGGTGCTGAAGGGCGCACGTCCGACCGGCGAAGATGCCGCCAAGGTGGTCAAGGAGCTGCAGGCTTGGGTCGGTCACGAGATCGGCCCGATCGCCAAGCCCAAGGACATCCGCTTCGGCGAGAACCTGCCCAAGACGCGCTCGGGCAAAATCATGCGCCGCCTGCTGCGTCAGCTGGCCAAGGGCGAGGACGTCACGCAGGACACCTCGACGCTCGAGAATCCGCATATCCTCGAGCAGCTCAAGGGCTGACGACCGCGGGGGCCGCTCTTCCAGGGTGGCCCCGACCTGAACGACAGGAGGAGATCCGGCGCACAAGCCGGACATCGGGGGAGACCGGCCGCGCATGACGCGCGGTGCCTGATCGTGCGATGCGCCGACCCTGCCGCAAAGAGCGGGGCGGCGCCTCGTCATTTTTCGACGCCGAATCGGACATCATGGGAGACTCATGATGCGCAAGGGACTCGCCGGCCAGCGCCTGATGGCGGTGTTCATCGCCGGCCTGCTGCTACTCAATTACCCGATTCTTTCGCTGTTCGATCGTCCGCTGAGCGTGTTTGGCCTGCCCTTGCTCCATCTCTACCTGTTCGGGGTGTGGCTGGGCCTGATCGTCGCTGCGGCGTGGATCGTCGAGCGCGGAGCGCGCTGATGCGGAGCATGCGATGCTGCCCGGCTGGCTGATCGTCGCGGCGTCCTTCGCCTACCTGCTGCTGCTGTTTGCCGTGGCGTATTTCGGCGACCGCAGGGCGGATCAGGGGCGCTCGGTCATCGACAACCCGTGGGTGTTCAGTCTTTCGCTCGCCGTCTATTGCACGGCGTGGACCTACTTCGGCAGTGTCGGTCGTGCCGCTTCGGGCGGGTTGTGGTTCCTGCCGACCTATCTCGGGCCGACCTTGGGCCTGGCACTGGCCTGGCTGGTGCTGCTGAAGATGATCCGCATCGCCCGCAGTCAGCGCATCACCTCCATCGCCGACTTCGTGGCCTCGCGCTACGGCAAGAGCCATCTGCTGGGCGGATTGGTGACGCTGATCGCGGTCGTCGGCATCGTGCCGTACATCGCGCTGCAGCTGAAGGCCATCTCCAGTGGCTATGCACTGCTGGTCGGCGAGCACGACAACCTGTTTCGCGTCGCAGCTTCCGGTGGCTGGTGGCAGGATGGGACGCTCTACATCGCACTGACGCTGGCGGCATTCACGGTGCTGTTCGGCACCCGCCACCTCGACACCACCGAGCGCCACGAGGGCATGGTGGCCGCGATCGCCTTCGAGTCGGTGGTCAAGCTGCTGGCCTTCCTCGCGGTCGGGATCTACGTGACCTACTGGCTCTACGACGGTTTCGGCGACCTCTACGCGCGCGCGGTGGCGATGCCCGAACTGCACAACCTGCTGGTCTTCGATGGCGGGGGCAAGCTGGGCTACGGCGGCTGGTTCGCCCACGTGCTGCTGGCGATGCTGTCGATCATCTTCCTGCCGCGCCAGTTCCAGATCGCGGTGGTGGAAAACGTGAACGAGCAGCACCTGCGCCGCGCCACCTGGGTCTTTCCCGCCTACCTGCTCGCGATCAACCTGTTCGTGGTGCCGATCGCCATCGGCGGTCTGCTCCATTTCGGCCAGGGCACGGTCGACCCCGATACCTTCGTGCTGACGCTGCCGATGGCGCACGACAACGTGGCGCTGGCGCTGTTCGTATTCATCGGCGGCCTGTCGGCAGCGACCGGCATGGTGATCGTGGAGGCGATCGCGCTGTCGACCATGGTGTGCAACGACCTGGTCATGCCCATGCTGCTGCGCAGTAAGCGCCTCGACCTGGCGCGCGAGCGCGACCTGACCGGACTGCTGCTTGGCATCCGGCGCGGGGCGATCGTGGTCCTGCTGCTGCTGGGCTATCTCTACTTCCGGCTTGCGGGCGAGGCCTACGCGCTGGTGAGCATCGGCCTGATCAGCTTTGCGGCGGTGGCGCAGTTCGCTCCGGCGGTGCTCGGCGGGATGTACTGGCGCGGCGGCACGCGCGAGGGGGCGCTCGCCGGGTTGCTCGCGGGCTTCGTGGTGTGGGTCTACACCTTGCTGCTGCCCTCGTTCGCGAAGTCGGGCTGGCTCGACCCGGGCTTCCTCACCCATGGACCGTATGGGCTCGGCTGGCTTAAGCCGGAGCAACTGTTCGGCCTGGCAGGCTGGGACAACATCAGTCATGCGCTGTTCTGGAGTCTGCTCGCCAACATCGGTGCCTATCTGCTGGTTTCGCTCGCGCGCGTGCCCACGGGGGCCGAGGCCACGCAGGGCGCGCTTTTCGTCGATGCGTTCCGGCGCGCAGATGGGCGTCCCGCAAGCTTCTGGCGCTCGGGTGCGGAGGTCCGTGACCTGCTGCCGCTGGTGGCACGGTTTCTGGGCCAGCGCCGCACCGAGGAGGCTTTCGGTGCCTACGCCCGCAGCCACGGCCTGGATGACCTGTCGCGGCTCAAGGCCGACCCGGAGCTTGTGCACTTCGCCGAGTCCTTGCTGGCAGGGGCGATCGGGGGGGCGTCGGCGCGCGTGATGGTGTCCACCGTCGTGCAGGAGGAGCCGCTCGGTCTGGGCGAGGTGATGGACATCCTCGACGAGGCCTCGCAGGTGCGCGCCTACTCGCACCAGCTCGAGGAGAAGTCCCGCGCACTGGAGGCGGCCACGGCCGAACTGCGCGCCGCCAATGAGCAGCTGAAGGAGCTCGACCGGCTGAAGGACGATTTCATGTCCTCGGTGACGCACGAGCTGCGCACGCCACTTACCTCGATCCGCGCGCTTTCCGAGATGCTGCTCGACGATGCGGAGATCGCGCTTGAGGATCGGCAGCGCTTTCTCGGCATCATCGTGTCGGAAACCGTGCGCCTGTCGCGTCTGGTCAATCAGGTGCTGGACATGGCGAAGATCGAGTCGGGACATGCCGAATGGCACAACACCGATATTGATCCGTGCGAGCTGGTGCGGCATTCGGTGGATGCGACCCTGCAGCTCTTCCGCGACCGCGGCGCGGTGGTGGAACTGCATCTCCCGGCTTCGGCGCCCACGCTGCGCGCCGACCACGACCGCCTGCTGCAGGTGATGCTGAACCTGCTTTCGAACGCCGCGAAGTTCGTTCCTGCAGGTAGCGGCCGGGTGGATGTCACGCTCGCATGCGACGATGCGCACATGCGCGTGGATGTGAAGGACAACGGACCGGGCATCGACCCTGCAACCCAGGCGGTGGTGTTCCAGAAGTTCCGCCAGGGTGGGGACGAGCACTCGCGGCCGCAGGGCACCGGGCTGGGGCTGCCGATCAGCCGGCAGATCATCGAGCACTTTGGCGGCCGTCTGTGGCTGCAGTCCGCGCCCGGAGAAGGCGCGACCTTCTCGTTCGAGCTGCCACTGACTTCGGCGGCGAGCGAGGGATGACATAGAATAGGCGTGGGGAGGAGAGAGATCGATGAACAAGAAGATCCTGATTGCCGACGACGAACAGAACATCGTCATCTCGCTGGAGTTCCTGATGAAGCGGGAGGGCTTCGACGTGGTCGTGGCCAACGACGGTGAGGAAGCCGTGCAGCGCATCCGGGCCGAGCGCCCGGACCTGGTGCTGCTCGACGTGATGATGCCGAAGAAGACCGGATTCGAGGTCTGTCAGGAGGTCAAGGCGGACCCCGCGCTTGCAGCGGTGCGCGTCCTGATGCTCACCGCCAAGGGGCGGGATACGGAGGTTGCCAAGGGGCTTGCGCTCGGTGCCGACGCGTACATGACCAAGCCCTTTTCCACGCGTGAACTGGTGGACAAGGTGCGCAGCATGCTGGAGCAATGAACCATGTCCGCCCGTGTGCGCTTCATTCTCGCGGTCATGGTGCTGTTCATGCTCATGACCGGGCCTTTCCTGCTTACGGCCCTGATCGTCTGGCTGGAGACGAGCGGTGAGGGGCGAACGCTGCTGATCGATGTTCTCACGCCGCACCTGACCCTGGGCACCGTGCTCACCGCGGTCGGTTTCGCGGCGGGGGTGGGCGTGGTGCAGAGTCTGTTCCGCCAGTACGTCCAGGGGCTGTTGCGCATGGCCGAGCACCTGCGGCTCATGGTGGGCGCCAATCGCGGTTTCCGCGTGCAGCCCGAAGGACCGCCCGAGGTGCAGGCGCTGGCCGCGGCTGCGAACGAGCTCGCGAGTCAGCGCGACGCGCTGATGTCCGATGTCGAGGCGCAGATCATGCGCGCCAAGGAGTCGGTGGAGCTCGAGAAGAACAGGCTCGCGGCGCTGATGTCGGAACTTACGCAGAGCGTGGTGGTGTGTAACCTCGACGGCCGTGTGCTGCTCTACAACAACCGGGCGCGCACCCAGTTCCGCGCGCTCTCCGATGCCCCCGGCGTCGCGGGTGGCGGCGAGTTGATCGGCCTGGGACGCTCGATCTACGGCGTGCTCGAGCGCAACCTGATTGCCCACGCGCTCGACTCCATCCAGCAGCGCCTTCGCCGCGGCGTTGCACAGCCGCAGGCCAATTTCGTCACCACCACGCGGGCGGGGCAGTTGCTGCGCGTGCAGATGTCTCCGGTGCTGTCCGTGGCTGGGGCCGCCCAGGAGGAAGAGGCCGCGGCGGCGCAGCCTGAGCGCGCCCTGACCGGCTTCATCCTGATGCTCGACAACATCACGCGCGATTTCGAGTCCGAATCCCGCCGCGACCAGATGCTGCATGGCCTGACCGAGGGCAACCGCGCGGCGCTCGCCAATGTGCGCGCAGCGGCCGACATGCTCGAGTACGACGACCTGCCCGAAGAGATGCGGGTGCGCTTCCGCAAGGTGGTGCGCGACGAGGTTGCGGCGATGAGTCAGCGTCTCGACCAGGCTGCGGCCGAGTTCGCCGACTCGGTCAAGGCGCGCTGGGAGCTCGAGGATATGCTCGGTGCGGACCTCATCGCCGCCGCCCAGCAACGCGTGGAGAAACGCATCGGCTTGCCCACCAAGATCGAGGAGGTGGATGAGTCACTCTGGGTCCGGGTGGACAGTTTCGCGCTGCTGCAGGCCATCACCTATCTCGCGAACCGGCTCTCCGACGAGTTCGAGGTGCGCGAGGTGCGTTTCCGTCTCACGCCTGCCGGCCGCCTCGCCCATCTCGACCTGATCTGGTCCGGGCAGGCGATGAGCACCGAGACAGTGATGAGCTGGGAACTCGAGCCCATGCAGATCGAGGGCGAGAACAGCCCGCTCAGCGTGCGCGATGTCATCGACCGCCATGGCGGCGAGATGTGGCTGGAGCGCGAGAAGGTACGCCATCGCGCGTTCTTCCGCATCCTGCTGCCGACCGCGACGCCGCAGGAGCAGGTCGAGGCCGACACCTACCTGCGCGGTGAAAGCCGGCCGGAATACTACGACTTCGATCTCTTCGCGTGGTCCGAGCGCTCGCATGGGCTGGAAGACCGGCTGCTGTCGGAGCTGACCTATACGGTGTTCGACACCGAAACCACCGGCCTGAACCCGTCCGGTGGCGACGAGATCATCCAGATCGGCGCAACGCGCGTGCTCAACGGCAAGCTGCTGCGCAGTGAATCCTTCGAGCAGCTCGTCGACCCCGAGCGACCGCTGGCGCCGGAGTCCGCGAAGATCCATGGCATCACCTCCGACATGCTGCGCGGGCAGCCGACCATCGACAAGGTGTTGCCGGCCTTCCACGCCTTTGCCGCCGATACGGTGCTGATCGCGCACAACGCTGCCTTCGACATGCGCTTCCTGCAGCTCAAGGAGGCACAGACCGGCTTGCGATTCGACCAGCCGGTGATCGACACGCTGCTGCTTTCGGCGGTGGTGCATCCGAACCAGGCGTCCCACCGTCTCGAAGCCATCGCGGAGCGCCTCGGGCTGACCATCGTGGGGCGGCACACCGCGCTGGGCGATGCGATCGTCACCGCAGAGGTGTTCCTGAAGCTGATCCCGCTGTTGGCCGAGATGGGTATTCGTACCTTGCGCGATGCGCGCGAGGCGGCGGAGAAGTCCTACTACGCACGGATCAAGTACTGATGCGGGCTGCGGGCGTGAGGCGCGTGGGGCGGCGGTCTTGAAGCGCAACGTCGGTTTCACGCGCCGGCTGCGCAAGTATTACGGGCTGTACACGCTCACCTTCGCGTTTTTCGTCGTTGCACTCGCGATCGGTGAGTCGCTGGGGCTTTCCGAGCGCGTGATCGGGCATGTTTTCCTGTTCGTGACCATCGCCATCTACGCCACGATTGGCGTGATGAGCCGCACCTCGGACGTGTCCGAGTACTACGTGGCCGGGCGGCGGGTGCCGGCGGTGTTCAACGGCATGGCGACCGCAGCCGACTGGATGAGCGCCGCATCCTTCATCGGTCTCGCCGGCACCTTGTACTTCAGCGGCTTCGAAGGGCTGGCCTTCGTCACCGGATGGACGGGCGGCTTCGTGCTGGTGGCGCTGCTGCTCGCACCCTATCTGCGCAAGTTCGGGCAATACACGATCCCGGACTTTCTTGGCGCGCGCTACCAAGGCAACGTCGCGCGCCTGGTGGGGCTCGCCGCCGCGGTGCTGGCGAGCTTCGTCTACCTCGTGGCGCAGATCTACGGCGTGGGGCTGGTGACCAGCCGCTTCGTCAGCGTGGAGTTCGAGATCGGACTCTTCATCGGCCTGGCGGGCATCCTGGTGTGTTCCTTCCTCGGCGGCATGCGGGCGGTCACCTGGACCCAGGTGGCGCAATACGTGATCCTGATCATCGCCTATCTGGTGCCGGTGGTGATCCTGTCCTACAAGCTCACCGGCATTCCGATTCCACAGGCGGTGTACGGCACCGTGCTGCAGCAGATCAGCGAGCGGGAGGAGGTGCTGTTTGCCTCGCCCACGGAGCGCGAGGTGCGCGACATGTACGCGGCGCAGGCGAACAACCACGCGGCGAAGATCGCGGCCCTTCCTGATTCACTCGAGGTCGAACGCCAGGCACTGATCGATCAGGTCAATTCGATGCGCATCAACCATGCGCCTGCGCGGGACATCGCGCTGACCGAGCGGGCGCTGCGCGATCTGCCCGCCACCCCGGCGCAGGCCCGCGAGCAATGGGAGCTCAAGCGCCTGGAGGCGCTCGAGCGTTCGAAGCCCCCGCCACGGCATGCCGAGGCCCATCCGGGCAGCACGCCCGCGCTGTCCGCGGTCGCACGCAACAACTTCCTCGCGCTGATGTTCGTGCTCATGGTCGGCACTGCGGCGCTGCCGCACATCCTGATGCGCTACTACACCACGCCAGGTGTCATGGAGGCGCGGCGCTCGGTCGCGTGGTCGCTGTTCTTCATCTTCCTGCTCTACGTGACCGCACCGGCCTACGCGGTGTTTGCGAAGTGGGAGGTGTATCACAACCTGGTGGGCTCGAGCATTGCGATCCTCCCCGACTGGGTCGCCTCCTGGGGCAGGGTCGGGTTGGTGACGCTCGACGACCTCAATGGCGACGGGGTGCTGCAGCTTGCGGAGCTGCGCTTGAACACCGATGTCATCGTGCTCGCAACGCCGGAGATCGCCGGTCTCCCCTACGTCGTATCGGGCCTTGTGGCGGCCGGGGGGCTGGCCGCTGCGCTGTCGACCGCCGATGGGCTGTTGCTGACGATCTCGAACGCGCTGTCGCACGACCTGTACTACAAGGTGATCAACCCGCAGGCCTCGACGCACCGCCGTCTGGTGATCTCGAAGTCGCAGTTGCTGGTGGTTGCGGTGGTGGCGGCGTGGGTGGCCTCGCTGCGCCCGGACAACATCCTGTTCATGGTCGGGCTGGCCTTTTCGATCGGCGCTTCGGGGTTCTTTCCCGCGCTGGTGCTGGGGATCTTCTGGAAGCGGGCCAACCGGCCCGGGGCGGTGACGGGCATGATCGTCGGGCTGGCGGTCGCGCTGTTCTACGTGGTGCGCACGCACCCCTTCTTCGGCGGCTCCATGGCGAACGCATGGTTCGACATCAACCCGATCTCGGCCGGGGCCTTCGGCGTACCCTTGGGCTTCCTGACGATCTTCGTCGTCAGTCTGCTGACCAAGCCGCCGCCGCAGGAGATCCAGGATCTGGTGGACTATGTGCGCTACCCCGACCTGCCGGGGCAGGACCGACCGCAAGGCTGATCCGGCCCTTGAAGCGTGGCCGATGCACCCCACATAGGGTTCAGTTCAACGATTCCCGAGGATGCCCGCGATGCGCTTCGACAAGCTCACTACCAAATTCCAGCAGGCCCTGGCCGATGCGCAAAGCATCGCCGTGGGGAACGACCAGCAATTCATCGAGCCGCTGCACCTGCTGCAGGCCCTGCTCGAGCAGGACGACGGCGGCAGTGTGTCGCTGTTGCAGCGTGCCGGTGTCAATGTGCCACCGCTCAAGGCCGCGACCGTTAAAGCCATCGGCCGGCTGCCCAAGGTCGAAGGCCATGGCGGCGAGGTCAGCATCGGACGCGATCTCAACAATCTCCTCAACGTCACCGACAAGGAGGCGCAGAGGCGCGGCGACCAGTTCATCGCCAGCGAGATGTTCCTGCTCGCGTTGTGCGAGGACAAGGGCGAGGCCGGCCGGCTGCTGAAGGAGAACGGACTGAATCGCAAGGCGCTCGAGGCCGCGATCGAGGCCGTGCGCGGGGGTGCCAGCGTGGGCAGCCAGGATGCCGAGGGACAGCGCGAGTCGCTGTCGAAGTACTGCCTTGACCTGACCGAGCGTGCACGCAGCGGCAAGCTGGACCCGGTGATCGGCCGTGACGACGAGATCCGCCGCGCGATCCAGATCCTGCAGCGTCGCACCAAGAACAACCCGGTACTGATCGGCGAACCCGGCGTAGGCAAGACCGCGATCGTGGAGGGCCTGGCGCAACGCATCGTCAACGACGAGGTCCCCGAGACGCTCAAGGGCAAGAAAGTGCTGTCGCTCGACATGGCCGCGCTGCTCGCCGGCGCCAAGTACCGCGGCGAGTTCGAGGAGCGTCTCAAGGCGGTGTTGAAGGAGATCGCCCAGGAAGAAGGGCGCATCATCCTCTTCATCGATGAGATCCATACCATGGTCGGCGCGGGCAAGGCCGAGGGCGCGATGGATGCCGGCAACATGCTCAAGCCCGCGCTTGCCCGCGGCGAACTGCATTGCATCGGCGCGACCACGCTGGACGAGTACCGCAAGTACATCGAGAAGGACGCCGCGCTCGAGCGCCGCTTTCAGAAGGTGCTGGTCGACGAGCCGACGGTGGAGGCGACGATCGCCATCCTCCGTGGTCTGCAGGAGAAGTACGAGATCCACCACGGCGTCGACATCACCGACCCGGCCATCGTTGCCGCGGCCGAGCTGTCACACCGCTACATCACCGACCGCTTCCTGCCCGACAAGGCGATCGACCTGATCGACGAGGCGGCCGCGCGCATCAAGATGGAGATCGACTCGAAGCCGGAGGTCATGGACAAGCTCGACCGCCGCATGATCCAGCTCAAGATCGAGCGCGAGGCGGTGAAAAAGGAGAAGGACGAGGCCTCGCAGAAGCGCCTGCAGCTGATCGAGGAAGAACTCGCCAAGCTGCAGCGTGAGTACAACGACCTCGAGGAGATCTGGAAGGCCGAGAAATCCAAAGCTGCCGGCTCGGCCCACATCAAGGAAGAGATCGACGCGCTGCGTGCGCAGATGGCGGAGTTCCAGCGCAAAGGCCAGCTCGACAAGGTGGCTGAGCTGCAGTACGGCAAACTGCCGCAACTCGAGGGCCAGCTGAAGATGGCCGAGCAGGCGGGCGAGAACGCCACGCCAAACAAGCTCTTGCGTACCCAGGTTGGTACTGAGGAGATCGCCGAGGTGGTGTCGCGCGCCACCGGCATCCCGGTGAGCAAGATGATGCAGGGCGAGCGCGAGAAACTGCTGAAGATGGAGGACAAGCTGCACGAGCGCGTGGTCGGTCAGGACGAGGCCGTACGCCTGGTGGCCGACGCCATCCGACGTTCGCGCGCGGGCCTGTCGGACGAGAACCGGCCGTACGGCTCCTTCCTGTTCCTTGGTCCGACTGGCGTGGGCAAGACCGAGCTGTGCAAGACGCTGGCGAATTTCCTCTTCGACTCTGAGGAGCACCTGATCCGCATCGACATGAGCGAGTTCATGGAGAAGCACTCGGTCGCACGCCTGATCGGCGCCCCCCCGGGCTACGTCGGCTATGAGGAGGGTGGCTATCTGACCGAGCAGGTGCGGCGCAAGCCCTACAGCGTGATCCTGTTCGACGAGGTCGAGAAGGCGCACCCGGACGTGTTCAACGTGCTGCTGCAGGTGCTCGACGATGGCCGCATGACCGACGGCCAGGGGCGCACGGTGGACTTCAAGAACACCGTGATCGTCATGACCTCCAACCTGGGCAGCCAGATGATCCAGGCCATGGCGGGTGACGACTACGGCGTGATCAAGCTCGCGGTGATGGCGGAAGTCAAAACGTATTTCCGCCCCGAGTTCATCAACCGCATCGACGAGGTGGTGGTGTTCCATGCGCTCGACGAGAAGCATATCGCCGGCATCGCTCGTATCCAGCTTCAGTACCTCGAGAAGCGTCTGGCGCGGCTGGAGATGGGGCTTGAGGTGACCGACGGCGCGCTGGCCGAGCTGGCGAGTGCGGGCTTCGACCCGGTTTTCGGCGCCCGGCCGCTCAAGCGCGCGATCCAGGAGCGCATCGAGAATCCGCTCGCGAAGGCGATCCTGGAAGGCAGATTCGCTGCCAGGGACCGCATCCGGGTCGACGCCCGTGAAGGCGTGCTGGTGTTCGACAGGCTCGCCTGAAGACGACTGGAATTGTGCCCGCGCCCGGGTGGCTGAGAAGCCCCCGGGCGTTGTCGCGCCTGCAGCCAGATCAGGCGGTGAATGCGTTAAACTGCTGCCTTTCGTGCGCGGAGGGGTTCGTTCGGACCCGTCATGCGCATACGACTCCCGTCAGTTCCCACGGAAATCGAGATGTTCGAATCCATTCGCAAAAACAAGCGGGTCGCACAGGTCATCCTGGCGCTGCTCATCATTCCTTTCGCGTTCTTTGGCATGGATGCGTATTTCAGCGACTCCGCCCGGGGCAACGATGCCGCCACGGTCGGTGGCAGCAGCATCAGCACCTTCGAGTTCGACGATGCGTTGCGCAACCAGCAGGACCGTCTGCGCGAGAGCGCAGGGGGGCAGATCAACCGCGAACTGCTCGACTCTCCCGAGCTTCGCAAGGCCGTCCTGGACAACCTCATCAACCAGCGTGTGCTTGCGTTGTACGCGCTCGACAGCCGGCTGGTGGTGACGCCCGCCCAGCTTCAGGACACGATCGCGGGCGTGCCCGCATTCCAGGAGGAGGGGCGCTTCTCGCTGCAGCGCTACGAGACCATGCTGCGCGCGCAGGGGATGACGCCCGCGAGCTTCGAAGCGCGCCTGGCGCAGGACGTGCGCATCCAGCAGGTCGTGGCCGCGGTGGGCGATGCGGGTTTTGTGCCGGAGGCCTCGGCGCGCCGCTTCCTCGACGCGCAGCTTGAAGAGCGCAAGGTGCGTGAGTTGCGTTTCGCGGCTGCCGACCATGTCGAAGGCGTCGAGATCACGGACGAGCAAGTCGCGGCGTTCTACGCACAGAACCCGGCGCGCTTCGAGCAGCCCGCCCGCGTGCAGGCCGAGTACCTGATCTTCGACCGTGCAGCCGTCGAGCAGAAGATCGAGATCGCAGACGATGCTGTACGCGCCTTTTACGACGGCAACCCGCAGCGCTTCGGTGTGGCCGAGGAGCGCCGTGCCCGCCACATCCTGCTCGCGCTCGATGCGGGTGCGGAGCAGGCCGAGGTTGATCGGGTGATGGCGGAGGCACGCGGCCTGGTCGAAACCCTGCGCTCCGATCCGGCCCGCTTTGCGGATCTGGCGAAGGAGAAATCCCAAGACCCGGGTTCAGCCAGTCGTGGCGGCGACCTCGGTTTCTTTGGGCGCGGTGTCATGGTCGGCGCCTTCGAGGAGGCCGTTTTCTCGCAGGCACCGGGGCAGGTTGGGGATCCGGTGCGCAGCGAGTTTGGTGTGCATGTGGTGGAGGTCACCGAGATCAAACCGGCTTCGCTTCGTGCCTTCGACGAGGTACGCGGCGAGATCCTCGCCGAGTTGCGCGCGCAGGAGGCCGGGCGGCGCTTTGCCGAGCTGGCCGAGCAGTTCGCCAACACGGTTTATGAGCAGCCCGATACCCTGGCGCCGGCCGCAGAGGCGCTCGGTCTGGAGGTTCGTACCACCGACTGGATCAGCCGGGATGCCCCGGCTGCGGCGCCCTTCGACAACGCACGCCTGATCAGTGCCGTGTTCAGCGAAGAGGCGGTGCAGAAGGGCCACAACACCGAGGCGATCGAGATCGCTTCAGGCGCGCTGGTTTCCGCGCGCGTGAAGACCTTCGAGGCTGCAACCCAGTTGCCGCTGGAGGCCGTTCGCGAGCGCATCGTCGGTATGCTGCGCGACGAGCAGGGCAGGGCGCGGGCCGAGGCGGCGGGCAAGGCGACGCTGGCCCGCCTGGAGAAGGGGGAGTCGGTCGAGGCGAAGTGGAGCGAGGAGCGCGCCGCACAGCGTGGAGCGCCGAGTCTTCCCGCGGCAGCCATGCAGGCTGTGTTCTCCGCGGCGACCGAGGCGCTCCCGGCGCACGTCGGCGTGCAACTGCCGGAGAGCGACTATGTGATCTACCGCATCGAGGCGGTGACCCGCCCCGATCTGGACAAGGACGATCCGCGCGTGGAGGCGGTGGCTTCGCAGTATGCGCAGCTGCTTGCAGGGCGCGATTTTGGCGCCTTCCTTTCCGATCTGCGTCAGCGCTACGAGGTGCAGGTCAATCAGGCAGTGTTGCAGAAGCCCTGAGCGATGAGCGCCCCGTGGCGCTCAGCGGCAGGCACGCCGACAGGCTCTCTGCAGCGAACGCTGCCCGCTGTACAGACATGAAAAAGCCCGGGCTCTCGAGTCCGGGCTTTTTGCTGGCTAGGAGATTGCCGACCGGAACTGCTGGTCGGCAGGCATTGCCAGGCTTACTGCGGCAGGGGCAGGGCGTTGCCGAGGGCGGTGGTGTTGAAGCCGCCGTCCACATACATGATCTCGCCGGTGATGCCGCTGGCGAGGTCCGAGCAGATGAAGGCTGCGGCGTTGCCGACCTCTTCGATCGTGACGTTGCGGCGCAGCGGTGCGTTATGTTCGTTGAAGGCGAGCAGCTTGCCGAAGCTGCCGATACCCGAGGCGGCCAGGGTCTTGATCGGGCCGGCGGAGATCGCGTTGGCGCGCGTCCCTTCCGGACCGAGGGTCACGGCGAGGTAGCGCACCGAGGCCTCGAGGCTCGCCTTGGCCAGACCCATGATGTTGTAGTTGGGCATGGTGCGTACCGCGCCCAGGTAGGACAGGGTGAGCACCGAGCCGTTGCGGCCCTTCATCATCGGGCGTGCAGCCTTGACCAGCGCGGGGAAGCTGTAGGTGCTGACTTCCTGCGAGATGCGGAAGGCTTCGCGGGTGAGCCCATCAAGGAAGTCGCCCTCGAGCGCTTCACCGGGGGCGAAGGCGATGGAGTGCACCAGGCTGTCGAGCCCGTCCCAGTGCTGGCCGATCTGTTCGAAGAGGCCGGTGATCTGTGCGTCGTCCTGCACATCGAGCGGGAAGATCAGCGTGCTGTCGAAGTCGGCCGCCAGTTTGGCGACGCGGTCCTTGAAACGTTCGTTCTGGTAGGTGAAGGCGAGCTCCGCGCCCTCGCGGTGCATGGCCTTGGCAATACCGTAAGCGATCGAGCGGTTGCTGAGCAGGCCCGTGATCAGGATTCGTTTGCCGGCAAGAAAGCCCATGGATCGATACTCCTATTGTCAAGGCGGGAATTATAGCCAAAACCCCGGCCGGGATAGGCGCCCCCGATCGCGTCCGGCACCAAAAGCTGCCAGAATCCACGGCTCCGACGCCCCGACCGCCCAACTGAAGCCTCCACGTGCGCTGGACCCAAAGCCTTCTCCGAGCCCTACGCTGTGCCTGCGCCTTCCCCGCTGGACGGGGAGTGGGCCTTGTGCGTGCGCGCCCTGCGGTGCTGTTGCGGGTGGGCATCGCTGTGCTCGCCGCCTCGCTTGCCGCGGGCTGCGGCGATGTATGGAATGACCCGTATCCGGTTGCCGAGCGTGGCGGCAACGTGCTCTATACCGCCTTCACCGAGCGCCCGAAGCATCTGGATCCAGTGCAGTCTTACAGCGAGGATGAGGCCACCTTCCTGTACCAGATCGTCGAACCCCCGCTGCAGTACCACTACCTGAAACGGCCCTATGCGCTGGAGCCGGCGACAGCCGACGGGATGCCGCGGCTGCGTCGCCTCGATGCGGCCGGACGCGAGCTGGCCGCGGACGCCGATCCGGCCAGGGTCGCCCGCACCGTGGTGGAAGTACGCATCCGCCCAGGCATCCTGTACCAGCCCCACCCTGCGTTTGCTCGCGGGGAAGATGGTCGCCCGCGTTATCTGGGTCTGAGCGCGGCCGAGCTGCGCAGTGTGCGCGGCCTGGCCGATTTCCCCGAAACCGGGACGCGCGAGCTGCGTGCTGCGGACTACGTCTACCAGATCAAGCGCCTTGCCCATCCGCGGCTGCATTCGCCGATCTTCGAGCTCATGGCGGAGTACCTGCCGGGCTTGAAGACCTTGCAGGCGGATCTGCAGGCCGCGCTGGACGCAGGGCGTGCAGCAGACGGAAAGCCGCATGTGGCTGACGGGGCGGCGGGGCCGGCCACCGGATGGCTGGACCTCGACCGCTTCGATCTGCCCGGGGTGGAGGTGGTGGATGAGCAGGTCTATCGCATCACGCTGCAGGGTGCCTACCCGCAGTTCCTGTACTGGCTCTCCATGCCCTTCTTCAGTCCGGTGCCGCGCGAGGTCGACCGCTTCTTCGCCCAGCCGGGCATGGTCGAGCGCAACCTCACGCTGGACTGGTGGCCGGTTGGCACCGGGCCCTACATGCTGGTCGAGAACAATCCGAATGCGCGCATGGTGCTGGCGCGTAACCCCAACTACCGCGGCGAGGCCTATCCCTGCGAGGGCGAGCCGGGGGATGTCGAAGCCGGCCTGCTCGCCGACTGCGGCAAGCTCATGCCCTTCATCGACAAGGTGGTGTTCTCGCGTGAGCGCGAGGGCATTCCATACTGGAACAAGTTCCTGCAAGGCTATTACGACGCTTCGGGCGTGTCCTCGGACAACTTCGATCAGGCCGTGTCGCTGACCAGTCAGGGCGAGGTCTCCCTGTCCGAGGACATGGAGGACAAGGGCATCCGCCTGCTGACCTCGGTTTCGCCATCGATCTTCTACCTCGGCTTCAACATGCTTGATCCGCTGGTGGGCGGCGGCGCGTCGAAGGCGGAGCAGGCGCGTGCGCGCAAACTGCGCCAGGCGATCTCGATTGCGCTCGACATGGAGGAGTTCGTGTCGATCTTCCTCAACGGGCGGGGACTGCCGGGCATGAGCCCGTTGCCGCCGGGCATCTTTGGCGCGCGCGAGGGCAGGGCGGGCATCAACCCTGTCGTCTATGCGTGGCAAGGCAACGAGGCGGGAGGCCGCCCGGTGCGCCGGGGCGTCGACGCGGCGCGCCAACTGCTCGCAGAGGCTGGCTGGCCCGACGGGCGCAATGCGCAAACCGGCGAGCCGCTGGTGATCCATCTCGACACCACGCCCGGCGGGCTGGGCGACAAGGCGCGCTCGGACTGGTTGGCGAAGAAATTCCGGGATCTGGGGGTGCAGTTCGTGGTGCGGCCGACTGATTTCAACCGCTTCCAGGACAAGGTGCGCAAGGGCAATGCACAGCTCTTCTTCTTCGGCTGGAACGCGGACTACCCGGACCCGGAGAACCTGCTCTTCCTGCTCCATGGTCCGCAGGGCAAGGTGAGGTTCAATGGCCAGAACGCGGCCAACTACGAGAACCCCGAGTACGACGCGCTGTTCGAGCGCATGAAGGCCATGCCCGACGGCCCCGCGCGCCAGCAGATCATCGATCGCATGGTGGCGATGCTGCAGCAGGATGCGCCCTGGATCTTCGCCTTCCACCCGATGTCGTATTCGCTTCAGCATGGGTGGTTGTTGAACCGCAAGACCGGGGCGATGGTGCGTAATACGATGAAGTACCAGCGCCTCGACATCGAGCGCCGCGAGGCCGCGCGCGCGCAGTGGAACCGGCCGGTGCTGTGGCCGCTGGGGCTGGTTGCGCTGCTGCTGCTGGCGCTGGTGGCGCCGGCGGTCCTGCACTGGCGGCGGAGCGAAACCGCCACCGCGCAGACGGACACGGGGACTTTGCGCTGATGCTGGCCTATCTCCTGCGCCGCGTGCTGTACGCGGTTCCGATCCTGATCGGGGTGAACCTGCTGACCTTCGTGCTCTTCTTCGTGGTGAACTCGCCCGACGACATGGCGCGCATGCACATCGGCGTCAAGCGGGCCACGCCGGAGGCGATCGAGCGCTGGAAGGTGGAGCGCGGCTACGACAAGCCCATGTTCGTGAACGCCTCGGCCGAGGGGCCGGCGCGTTTCACCGAGACGATCTTCTTCGACAAGTCGCTGCGCATGTTCGCGCTCGAGTTCGGTCGCGCCGACGACGGTCGCGACATCGGCCAGGAGATCCGCGACCGCATGGGGCCGTCGCTGGCGATCGCGGTTCCGACCTTCATCCTCAGCCTGTTCGTGTCGATCAGTCTAGCGCTGCTGCTGGTGTTCTTCCGCGCCACCCGGCTGGATTTCTGGGGCGTCGTGCTGTGCGTGGCGATGATGTCGATCTCCAGCCTGTTCTACATCATCGGCGGGCAGTGGCTGGTATCGAAGATGTGGGCGCTGGTGCCGATCTCGGGCTACGCCCCCGGACTGGATGCGGCGCGCTTTCTGGTGCTGCCGGTGCTGATCAGCGTGCTGGCCGGAATCGGCTCGTCTGCGCGCTGGTACCGCACCATCTTCCTCGAGGAGATCTCCAAGGACTACGTGCGCACCGCGCGTGCGAAGGGCCTGTCCGAACTCGCGGTGCTGTTCCGCCACGTGCTGCGCAATGCGCTGATCCCGATCCTGACCGGCGTGGTGGTGGTGGTCCCGCTGCTGTTCATGGGCAGTCTGCTGGTCGAGTCCTTCTTTGCGATTCCGGGGCTGGGCAGCTACACGATCGACGCGATCAACGCGCAGGACTTCGCGGTGGTGCGGGCGATGGTCTTCATCGGCTCGGTGCTGTACATCATCGGCCTGATCCTGACCGACCTCTCCTACACGCTGGCCGATCCGCGGGTGAGGCTGGAATGAGTGCGCCACTGGAGACCGCGATGCGCTTCCAGCCGGTGCTGCTGTGGACCGACGCGCTGCTGTTCCTGCTGCTCGGGCTGGGCGTGCTCGCGGTCTTCCATGTCCGCAGCCAGCCGCCCTTGTGCGAAGCGTGGCGCAAGGTGGGCCGGCGACCGGTCGGTATGGCGGCAGCCACCGTGCTGCTTGCCTTTGTCGCCATAGGGGTGCTTGACAGCCTTCATTACCGCGAACTGCTGCCGCCGGCGGGCGCGGGCGCGGAGGTGGGGCGGTCGGCGAACGAGGCGAATGAGGTGGGCGAAGCAGGCGGGTCCGGGCGTACGGGGGCGATGCCGGCGGCGCGGTACTCCACCGAGGTCGTTTCGGTGCTCGATGCCCTGCTTTCGCCGCTGCGGGCGCAGACCGAAAAGACCTACTCCGCACCGTTCGCATGGACGCTGTACCAGCGCGAAACCATCGAGTTGCCCGATGGCCGACAGGTGCGCGAGTACCCGCGGCTCGTGCACGGAGCCGTGCATCTCGATCTGCCCGCTGAAGCGCGCACGGGGGACGTGGGCGCACGCCTGCTGCGCGCGCTGGGGCAGGCCGTGCTGTGGTGGTGTGGTGCGTTCCTGGTCCTCGCCACCGCGGTGTGGCGGGGCAGCGGTCTGGGCTGGAGCGAGGTCGCGGGGGCGATGCTCGTCGGCCGGACCGTGCTGGCGTGGCGTGCGGCGCTGCTGACGCTGGGTGTGCTGTTGCTGATCGCAGCCGCCTGCGTGCAGCTCGCGCCCTACTACCATGTGCTGGGTACCGACAAGGTGGGGCAGGACGTGCTGTACCTGGCGCTGAAGAGCGTGCGCACCGCGCTCGTGATCGGCACAGTGACGACGCTCGTGATGATGCCCTTCGCGGTGGCGCTCGGCATCGCCGCAGGGTATCTCGGTGGGTGGGTGGATGATGTGGTGCAGTACCTCTACACGGTACTCAATGCCATCCCCGGGGTGCTGCTGATCGCGGCCGCGGTACTGATGATGCAGGTGGTGATCGATACGAACCCGCAGTGGTTCGACACCGCCGCCGAGCGGTCGGATGCGCGCCTGCTGGCGCTCTGCTTCATCCTCGGCATCACCAGCTGGACGGGCTTGGCCCGTCTGCTGCGCGGCGAGACGCTGAAGCTGCGCGAGCTGGAGTACGTGCAGGCGGCACGCGCCTTCGGTGTGCGCACACCTGCCATCCTGCGCCGCCACATCCTGCCCAACGTCATGCATATCGTGATGATCGCGTTGGTGATGGATTTTTCCGGCCTGGTGCTGGCCGAGGCGGTGCTGTCCTACGTCGGTATCGGTGTCGATCCGACCACGATCAGCTTTGGCACCATGATCAACATGGCGCGTGCCGAACTTGCGCGCGAGCCGATGGTCTGGTGGTCACTGGCCGCAGCCTTCGTGTTCATGTTCGTGCTGGTGCTGGCAGCGAATCTGTTCGCGGACGCGGTGCGCGACGCTTTCGATCCGCGCCGGGGCTAGTGCGTCGCAGCCTTGGCCGGCGTGTGCGCCCCGCGGCGACTATATAAAAAAAGGATTCCCCATGAGAGCGCCTCGATTCGACAACCGCTTCGTGCGCGAGCTGCCCGGCGACCCGGAGGAAGGGCGGCATGTACGCCAGGTGTATGGCGCCTGCTATTCGCGTGTCGAACCCACACCGGTGCGTGCGCCGGCGCTGCTGGCGTGGTCGCCGGAGGTGGCCGGCTTGCTGGGCATCGACGATGCGGACATCCGCAGCCAGGTGTTCGCCGAGGTATTTGGTGGCAATGCGCTGCTTCCGGGCATGGAGCCCTATGCCGCATGCTATGGCGGCCACCAGTTCGGCAACTGGGCGGGCCAGCTTGGCGACGGGCGGGCGATTACGCTGGGCGAGACGATCAACCCGCAGGGCGAGCGCTGGGAGTTGCAACTCAAGGGCGCCGGCCCGACGCCGTATTCGCGCCGCGCGGACGGCCGTGCGGTGCTGCGCTCCTCCATGCGCGAGTTCCTGTGCAGTGAGGCCATGCATCACCTCGGCGTGCCGACCACGCGTGCACTCAGCCTTGTCGCCACGGGCGAACAGGTGGTGCGGGACATGTTCTATGACGGACATCCGCGCCCAGAGCCGGGCGCCGTCGTCTGCAGGGTGGCACCTTCCTTCATCCGCTTTGGCAACTTCGAGATCCTTGCTTCGCGCGGCGAGGAGGCCGTGCTGGGGCAACTGATTGACTTCACTATCGACCGTGACTTTCCCGGATTGTGCGCGGCCGAGTCGGACCCTGCGCGCCGGCGGGTGCGCTGGTTCGAGGAAGTGTGCCAGCGTACCGCGGAGTTGATCGCGCACTGGATGCGGGTCGGTTTCGTGCATGGCGTGATGAACACCGACAACATGTCCATCCTCGGCCTGACCATCGACTATGGGCCCTATGGCTGGATCGACAACTACGATCCCGACTGGACGCCGAACACGACTGACGCGGGTGGTCGCCGCTATCGCTTCGGCCATCAGGCCCGGATCGCGCACTGGAATCTGTGGCAACTCGCAAATGCCCTCCATCCGGCGATCGGTCAGGCCGAAGCGCTGGAGCAGGCGCTGGCCGCCTTTCCGGATCGGTACGATGCGGCCTATCGGCGCATGATGCAGGCCAAGCTCGGCCTTGCGCAGTGGCAGGGGCGACGATGACCGGCTGCTGGAGCAACTGCATGCAGCACTGCAGGCCGGTGAGATCGACATGACCCTGTTTTTCCGCACCCTGGCCGGGCTCGACGAGCATGCCCCGGAGAGCGGTCCGTTTGAACCGGCGTTCTACGACCCCGTACGCCGTCAGCAGAGTGCCGAGGCCCTGCAGGCTTGGCTGGTCCACTATGCCGCGCGCCTGCGACAGGAGGGGCGCCCGCAGGCGCTGCGCAAGGCGGAGATGAACGCAGTGAACCCCCTCTATGTGCCCCGAAACTATCTTGCGCAACAGGCCATCGACGCGGCCGAACAGGGGGATCTGTCCGAGTTGGAACTGCTGATGAAGGTGCTGCGTACCCCCTATCGCGAACAGCCTGGCTATGAGCGCTTTGCGGCACGCAGGCCGGACTGGGCGCGTGCGCGTGCTGGCTGCTCGATGCTCTCCTGCAGTTCCTGAGCGGGTACTGCAGGAGTCCGCCTCGCCTTGAGTAGGGTGTAGCCTAGTTCTTTCGACCTAGGCCGGCATTCGATTGGGCAATGGAAACCTGGGGCGAACGGGCTTACGATAGGAAAAAAATACGGCCCGCGATCATGTGCACTTGGCGCAGGACGTGGGTCGTCATTCATCGATGATGGCCGGCACCGATTCCAGGGGGCTGTTTCGCGTGCATTCGATAACAAAAAGAGCGTCCGTCCGGGAGGTGCTGGCGGACATGCCGATTCTGCAAGGCAGTGATCCGCGCGTGCTGGATATCCTGGCAAGCGAAGCTGCATTCGTCCGGTTCTCGCCTTCCGCCTCGATCTTCGAGCGTGGTTCGGTGCCGACCGGGATCTTCTTCGTGTGCAGTGGCGCGGTGCGCCTGATGTCGCATGGCCCGGAGGGGCGGCCGAAGGTGGTGGAGATCTTCGAGACGGGCGGAATGTTCGGCGAGATCGGGGTCTTCACCGGACACCGTTACCGGACCTGGACGCAGGCCGTGGGCACCGCGTTGCTGATCCACGTTCCCAGGGAGCGGATCCTCGAGGCGGTGGCGCTCGACGCCGCCTTGTCGAACCGCATGCTGGAGGCGGTCTGCGCGCGGATCCAGCGTCTTATCGATGCGATCAGTTGCACTGCTGCCGGAACCGCTTCGGTGCGGGTTGTGAGCTACCTGCTCGATCAGTACGACCGGCTGGAACGGCCCGAGGCGGGCGTCATCCTGCCCGCGCCCAAGAAGACCATCGCCTCGCTCCTCAATCTCACGCCCGAGACCTTCTCGCGGGTGCTGCGCAGCCTGGTCGAGGACGAGCTTCTCAGCGTGACGGGGAGGCGAATTCGTGTGCGTAACCGTTCGCAGCTGGCTCGTCTGCTCGAATGCGCTGCGGCCGAGTCACAGCCGGCCGAAGGCTGATCCGCGCGTTCCCTGCGCTGCTGAAGGACAAAAAAGAACGCCACCACATTTTGTGGTGGCGTTCTTGCGTGGCTTGAGGAGCCCGATCAGGCGCTATTGGCCTGTTGCGCTTCGAGTGCGATCTGGCGGTCGACCGACGACTCGTAGTATTCCTCGGCGAACGCTCCCTCCGGCTCCTTCAACCAGATGAAGCACACGAGCCAACTGACGAAGGCGCCGCCGGCGATGATGAAGAAGAACTGCTCGGCGGTGGTGAAGGTGAAGAGCGTGAGGTAGAACACCGCGCCCACGTTGCCGTAAGCGCCAGCCATACCGGAGATCTGTCCGGTCACACGGCGCTTGATCGACGGGATGATGCCGAAGGTGGCACCTTCGGAGCCCTGCACGAAAACCGAGCAGGCGATCGTCACGGCGACCGCGATGAACAGCGGCCAGGTTTCGTTCATCAGCCCCATCAGCACGAAGCCGACGCCGATGCCGAACATGTACGACAGCATCACGAAGCGGCGGTTACCCATACGGTCGGAGACGAGACCGCCGATCGGGCGGGCGAAGAGGTTGACAAAGGCGAAGGAGGACGCGATGAGACCGGCGGCTGCTGCCGAAAGGCCCCAGGTCTGCTCGAAGAACATCGGCAGCATCGACACCACGGCCAGTTCCGCACCGAAGTTGGCGAAATAGGTGGTGTTGAGCGCCGCGACGCTATTGAACGGGTATCGGTCGTCCTCGGGCACGCCCTGCTTGAGGATGGGCACGTTCACTCGAAGGATCTGGATGATCTGGTAGATCACGCCAAAGGCGATCAGTGCATGGAAGAGCCAGGCCGTGCCGCTGTCGATGTAGCCCATCTTTTCGACCCGCCATACGAGCACTGAGAGGATGCCCAGCAACGGAATCGTCATGATGATCAGCTTGATCATGTCCGCCCAGGTGCTGACCTCGAGTGCTGCGGTCTTGCGCGGCTTGCTGTGGGTGTTGGTGGGGCCGTCGGTGATTGCGAACCAGTAGAAGACGCCATAGACCGCCATCACGATGCCGCTCATCGCGAGCGCCCATCGCCAGCCATCATCGCCGCCGAACATGGTGAGCGCGATGGTCGGGAGCGTCATGGCTGCCGCGGCCGAGCCGAAGTTGCCCCAGCCGGCATAGAAGCCCTCGGCAAAACCGATGCTGCGCGGCTTGAACCAGAGCGCGGTCATGTGGATGCCGACGACGAAGCTGGCGCCCACGCTCGACAGCACCAGGCGCGACACCAGCAACTGCGTCTTGGTGGTGCCGAATGCGAAGAACAGGGCGGGGATGGCCATGGTGACCATCAGGATGGAGAACACACGGCGCGGACCGAAGCGGTCAAGCGCGGCGCCGACCAGGATGCGGGCCGGGATGGTGAGTGCGACGTTGCAAATTGCGAACAGCCGGATGTCGTCCTTCGTCAGCCAGTCGGCGCTGCGCAGCATGCTCGATGCCAGCGGCGCCATGTTGAACCAGACATAAAAGCAGATGAAGAAGGCAATCCAGGTCAGGTGCAGTGCCCTGATTTCGGGATTCCGGTACTTGAAGAGATCGGCTACGACCATTTTGGGGCCTCGATGCGTGATGAGGAGAAATCGTTTTCTCTGTCAGGCGCTTGTTCTTGTTTTGATGTTCCGGCTCAGCTCGGCAGGATCAGCAGTGGGCATTCCACGCGGCGGGCGAGGAATGCGCTGACGCTGCCGAAGGTCATGTAGTCGACCTCGTCGACGAAATAGGTCAGGGATTTCGCGATGAAGCCACCGTCGGGCTGATGGCTGTGGCGGGCCACGACGAGGATGTCGGGCGTGTGTTTCTTGGTGGCGGCGAGAATCATCTTGCGCGCGTCGCCTTGCGCGAACAGCGCATGCGCCTTGATGCCTTCCTTGGAGCAGAAGGCCAGGGCTTGATCCACCCCCTGGCGCAACTCCTCGGTTTCCTGGTCGAAGAACTCCAGGTTCTTGTCGGTGGAGTCGCCCGGGTTCTCCACCACGGTCACGAGGGTGATCTCGGGGGAGAGTCTGCCGAACAGGGTGACGACCTGCGCGAGGGCAAGCTTCGCATTACGTGAGTCGTCGTACGCAATCATGATCTTCATGGAACACCTCCAGTTGGCGGTCTGACCAGCCGGAGTGCGCTTGCGGACGATGACCTCGGATAGTGCTGAACACAGGCCGTGTTTCAGCCGAACCCTGGAGACGAACGATTCACTCCCCGGCATTTCGGAAATCAGTCTAGACCCCGCTCAGGAGGGTCGCCATAAGCCGGAAGGAGGGTAGGGCAATTCGAAAAAAGGCGCCTGTTAATGCGAATGGGGAATTAATGCCAATGTGCTTTCTGTGTTAGCAAATAGCTGTTTTATATTGATTTTTGATTTAGCTCAAAAAATATCCGCCAATTAATATCACGGCTTGACTAAAGAAAGTCAAGGCGTGATGTAAAAACTCGCCGAGAAAAACCATTCAATTTTTTTAGAGCTGGATTTGTTTGGTCTTTGATTTCATCTTGATTTTTATGATTGAAGTGGATCATGTTTTTGGCATGTTCTGGAATCTGAGTAGTTCCGGGGGGAGGTGGTGATACGGGGTGTGGCCTAGTTCGAAAGGTGTAGGTTGAGAGGCTGCGCCCTTTGTGCCTCCTGCTTTTGGCGAATGGTGCGCAGGCAGTTGCATGCCTATGCTTCGGACTGTTCCCGAGGGGGTCGGGTGTGCAGGAGTGGTCCGACGTGGCAACGCGCAGGTATCAGCAGCTTTCCGTGCTCATCATGAGCACGACGGCATTCACGATGTGTTTCGCGGCGTGGATGCTGTTCGCGGTGATCGGCATCCCGATCAAGGAGATGCTTGCGCTCAATGAGACCCAGTTCGGCCTGCTTGCGGCCACGCCGGTGCTGACGGGCTCACTCGTCCGACTACCGCTGGGGATGATGACCGACCGATTTGGCGGCAGGGTCGTCTTCTTCGTGCTGATGCTGTGCACGGTTCTGCCCATCTACCTGATAGGGCACGCCACGGAGTACTGGCAATTCCTGCTGGCCGGTCTGTTCGTAGGTCTGGCTGGAGGGTCGTTTTCGGTGGGGATCGCCTACTGCGCGCGCTGGTACGAGCGTGCGCAGCAGGGGTTTGCGATGGGCGTGTTCGGCGCGGGCAACTCGGGCGCCGCCGTCACGAAGCTGGTGGCGCCCACGCTGGTGGTGCTGTTCGGCTGGGCTGCGGTGCCGCAGATCTATGCTGCGGCCATGCTGATCATCGCGCTCGCGTTCTGGTTTTTCACCTATGACGATCCTTCGCATCGCGTGTCCTCGACGGTGACCTTCCGCGAGCAGCTGCGTGTGTTGAAGGATCCGCGCGTGTGGAAGTACTGCCAGTACTACTCGATCGTGTTCGGCGGCTATGTGGGCTTGTCGCTGTGGATGACCAAGTACTACGTCGCCGAGTTCGGTCTGGGGATCCAGGTGGCGGCACTGCTTGCGGCCTGCTTCTCGCTGCCAGGCGGGGTCCTGCGCGCCGTGGGCGGGTGGCTGTCGGACCGCTACGGCGCGCACAAGGTCACCTGGTGGGTGATGTGGGTGTCGTGGATCTGCCTGTTCCTGCTCTCGTACCCGCATACCGAATTCACCGTCCAGACCGTGGATGGGCCGCGAACCTTCGCGATTCATCTGAATGTCTGGGTCTTCACCGCGCTGTTGTTCGTCGTTGGCGTGGCCTTCGCCTTCGGCAAGGCCTCGGTGTTCAAGTACATCTCGGACGAGTTTCCCAAGGAGATCGGTGCAGTGTCGGGCATCGTCGGCCTGGTGGGTGGCATGGGTGGCTTCCTGCTGCCCATCATGTTCGGCGCGCTGCTCGATCTCACCGGGGTGCGCTCGAGCGCGTTCATGCTGCTCTACGGCGTGACCTGGGTGTCGCTGATCTGGATGTACTGGACCGAGGTGCGCCGCACCGATGTGCTCGAGGAGCGCGCAGGCGTCCAGCGTCCGAACCAGAGTTGATGTGATTACACAA
>NZ_JBNCAR010000020.1:0-63956 GCF_051280715.1 Thauera sp. AutoDN2
TGAGAGGGTTCACAAGATGGCTGCATAACCTATTGAACGTGAACCACTTTTTCGGCAAATTTCAGAAAGGCCATGTCATTCGAGTGCGATGGCCCTGGGTGCGAAGGGGGCTGTACGCCCTTCGGGCGGATAGTGCCATCGGTTGGGTCGTGAGAACCGCACTGATTCATCATGGCGCTTGGCCTCGAGCGCCCGCATGCGGGCATCGTCATCCAGATCGACCATTTCCCGGTGCTGCCGGAGCCTGGCCTTGGGAGGATGTGATAGCGCATTCATCCGTGGGCGCGGGTTCTCCACTGACGACGCCAGCAAGCGCGCCATCGAAAACAATTTTTGTGAAGAAATGGCGCTCAAGAAGAAACCAGAGCATAACGGGAATAAGCATCGGGAGTATCAGATAACCCACCTGATAGCCGAGTCCGATGAGATTTGCATGCCCATCCGTGAAGTAGGTAACGGTTTGGCTCCATCGTCCGTACTGAATGCCAACCACCAGGAGCCAGTTCAGGCAGATCCCCCATGCCTGAAAGGGAAGCAGCAGCAGCGCAGAGAGGGGGAGTTTCCACCAGATGCCGCATGCGCGTGATGCGAGCAGCAATGCCGCCAGCAGCGGGAGGCCAAAGCCGTACTTGAGTGCAGAAATCTCCGGGGCGAGCTCGCCGAACACCCCTGCTGGCAGATTGGGTGCGGGAACGGTGGTATGCAAGCTCACGTTGCTCCCTTCGATCTCGTACCCGTACACCCACCCAGGGAACAGGGCGGTCATGGCCTCGCCTGCGAGCCATGAGATCGGCGCCGAAAAAAAGTCTCCGAACCAGAACCAGATGGCGATGGCCGGTATCAGCCACAACAAGGTTCGGATAAAGAAGCCGCCGATGATGCTAAGCGGCCCGAACATGCGCTTCCTCAGCCTTGGCGACTTGGCGAATCCACACCAGCCATACGATCAGTACGTCGACCATGATCAGAATTTGCCACAGGTAAAGGTGCGCGAATTCAAAGATGACGTGGTCCCAGGCGGCCAGGTAGAAGAGGCTGATGATCCGTCCGATATTGACGATCTGAATCGCAAGGAAACCCAGAATGAGACCAGCAACCCTGAGTTGCCAAGAGGATGGGTAGGCCAGTACTGCTGCCGCCAAAATGATGCAGGCCTCGATGCCGTTGCATCCCGCTTCGATGGATACGCCGAGGCCAGAGCCAGCGTGCTGCAAGATCTTGCCGTACGCGATGACGCTATGGTCGAACAGGCTGATCACCCAAGCACTGATGCTGGCCAGTAGTGCGGTCCAGGGCAGGACGACGGCTTCCTGCACTGGATGAGTGAGTTCGAGCGTGAACAGCGCGAGCAGAAGCGCGAGAAACGTGAGCAGGAAGCGAGTCATAAGCGTGCGGTAAGTACCGCTGCAGGATTGGCCGTCCAAAAGAACATCATTCGCGTTTCGTGCGTCGGGACGGATCGAGGTGGCTTAGTTCAGCTCGGCCCAAGTAGTACCTTTCTTACGGTCGTACCGCAGCGAGACCTTGGAAGTGGAGCACAGGTTGAGGTTCTCCCACACGGCTTCTTCGCCGTCATCGTAGACCACCTTCATGTCCCATTGGCAGCCCTTCGAGCCTTGCTCGAACTCGATGTCGACGCTTTCGTTGCTCGCGAGGACGTCGCTGCCCATGACGTCTTCTTCCCAGTCGTTGCTTGAGGCTGACGAGACATACACCTCACTTATCACGTAGCCAGTCTTGTTCAAGAGGCTAAAATCGAGGTTCTCGGCATGTGCGGCATTTGCGGCAAAGAGCGGAGCGCAGACGAGCGCCAGCATCGGGAAAAGCTTATTCATCATTGTCCTTCATCTTGATAATCGGCAAAGGCATTCACGAAGGTTCATAACCCTGTGGAGCCTTTATTGGGATGCGTTCTTCGCGGGGGCGGAGAATGCAGCAGCAGTATATTCGTGTGGGCAGCGCGAACGTCATGGGTGAGCAGCTTTTCGTGCAGTGCATCCCCGTGAACGAAAAATGCCATCCAGAAGGATGGCATTCTCTTTTGATGCTGGCTCCCCGACCTGGGCTCGAACCAGGGACCTACGGATTAACAGTCCGGCGCTCTACCGACTGAGCTATCGGGGAATTACCTTTTTACAGCTTTTGCTGCGAGTTACTCTTCCGCAGCCTTCGCTGCGACTTGCTGTTCCTGTGAGAAACACCAAGTCCTGAAACTTGGCTCCCCGACCTGGGCTCGAACCAGGGACCTACGGATTAACAGTCCGGCGCTCTACCGACTGAGCTATCGGGGAACAGAGGCGCGCATTTTAGGCAGACCACGCGCGCGCGTCAAGGCAGAGCGGCGTTTTTCTGGATGCCGCCTGCCTCGACGTGCTCCGGTGTCAGCCCTTGACCACCTGCGCGATCGCCTTGGCGACGTAGCCGATGTTCTTCGAGTTGAGCGCGGCCAGGCAGATGCGGCCGGTCGACACGGCGTAGATGCCGAAGTCGGACTTCAGCGTCTCGACCTGTGCGGCGGTCAGGCCCGTGTAGGAGAACATGCCGCGCTGCTTGATCACGAAGGAGAAGTCCTGCGCCACGCCTTCGGCCGTGAGCTGGTCGACCAGGCCGGTGCGCATGGCGCGGATGCGCTCGCGCATGCCGCCGAGCTCGTCTTCCCACATCTGGCGCAGCTCGGGCGAGGACAGCACCGCGGCGACGATGGCGCCGCCGTGGATCGGCGGGTTGGAGTAGTTGGTGCGGATCACGCGCTTGACCTGCGACAGCACGCGGCCGGCTTCTTCCTTGCTGGCGGTGACGATGGACAGCGCGCCGACGCGCTCGCCGTAGAGCGAGAAGCTCTTCGAGAACGAGCTCGACACGAAGAACTGCAGGCCGCTGGCCGACAGGGCGCGCACGGCCACGGCGTCGGCGTCGATGCCTTCGGCAAAGCCCTGATAGGCCATGTCGAGGAAGGGGATGAGGCCGCGCTCACGGCACACGGCGACCACTTCGTTCCACTGCGCATCGGACAGGTCGGCGCCGGTGGGGTTGTGGCAGCAGGCGTGCAGCACGATGATCGAGCCGGGCTGCAGGCTGTCGAGCTTGGCCTTCATGCCGGCGAAGTTCACGCCGCGGGTGGCGGCGTCGTAGTAGGGGTAGTTTTCGACCGGGAAGCCGGCGGATTCGAACAGCGCGCGGTGGTTCTCCCAGCTCGGGTCGGAGATGTACACGGTGGCGCCGGGCACCAGGCGCTTGAGGTAGTCGGCGCCGACCTTGAGCGCGCCGGTGCCGCCCAGGGCCTCGACGGTGATGGTCTGGCCGCTGGTGGCGAGCTGTGAGTCCTTGCCGAAGAGCAGGCCCTGCACCGCGTTGTTGTAGGCGGCGGGGCCTTCGATCGGCTGATAGCCGCGCGGCGGCATGGCTTCGAGGCGGGCCTTCTCGGCGGCGCGCACGGCGGCGAGCAGCGGGATCTTGCCGTTGTCGTCGTAGTACACACCGACGCCGAGGTTGACCTTCTCGGCGCGGGTGTCGGCGGCGAAGGCCTCGTTCAGGCCAAGGATCGGGTCACGGGGCGCCATCTCGACGGCGGCGAAGATCGAAGCGGACATGAGGACTCCAGTTGTTCCGGTAGGGCGGCGGTGGGTGTGCGTGGTGGGAACGGACTTGCGCCGTGCCTTGTCACGCGATTTGGGAAATAATCGGCGTTTTCGTCCGGTCTCGCCATGCGGCGGTGCACCGGAATGGAGCAGGAATTTTAGCATGACGAGTCAAGGCAATAGCGCCGGAAACGATGCACCGCAGCAAGGCGGTGCAGTGCTCACTTTCGAGGGCAGCCCCTTCCGCCTGCACCAGCCCTTTCCGCCCGCCGGCGACCAGCCCGAGGCCATCCGCCTGCTGTGCGAGGGGGTGGAAGACGGCCTGATGTACCAGACCCTGCTCGGCGTGACCGGCTCGGGCAAGACCTACACCATGGCCAACGTCATCGCCCGCATGGGCCGCCCGGCGCTGGTGCTGGCGCCCAACAAGACGCTGGCCGCGCAGTTGTACGCCGAGTTCAAGGAGTTCCTGCCCGAGAACGCGGTCGAGTACTTCGTCAGCTACTACGACTACTACCAGCCCGAGGCCTACGTGCCCTCGCGCGACCTCTTCATCGAGAAGGATTCGTCGATCAACGAGCACATCGAGCAGATGCGGCTGTCAGCGACCAAAAGCCTGATGGAGCGGCGCGACGTGGTGATCGTGGCCACGGTGTCGTGCATCTACGGCATCGGCGACCCGGTCGATTACCACGCGATGATCCTGCACCTGCGCGAAGGCGAGCGCATGGCGCACCGCGACCTCATCCAGCGCCTGGTGGCGATGCAGTACACCCGCGCCGACATCGACTTTCGCCGCGGCACTTTCCGCGTGCGCGGCGACGTGATCGACGTCTTTCCGGCGGAGAACGCCGAACTCGCGGTGCGCATCGAGATGTTCGACGACGAGATCGAGCATCTGACCCTGTTCGATCCGCTCACCGGGCACCTCAAGCACAAGCTGGCGCGCTTCACCGTATATCCGTCCAGCCACTACGTAACGCCGCGCGCCACGGTGCTCGAGGCGATCGAGAAGATCAAGGAGGAGTTGAAGGAGCGCATCGCCACGTTCCAGCGCGAGGGCAAGCTGGTGGAGGCGCAGCGCATCGAGCAGCGCACCCGCTTCGACCTCGAGATGTTGAACGAGATGGGCTTCTGCAAGGGCATCGAGAATTACTCGCGGCATCTGTCGGGTCGCGGCCCGGGCGAGCCGCCGCCGACGCTGATCGACTACCTGCCGGCCGATGCGCTGTTGTTCATCGACGAGTCGCACGTGGCCATCGGCCAGGTCGGCGGAATGTACAAGGGCGACCGCTCGCGCAAGGAGAACCTCGTTGGCTACGGCTTCCGCCTGCCCTCGGCGCTGGACAACCGGCCGCTGAAGTTCGACGAGTTCGAACGCCTGATGCCGCAGACCGTGTTCGTCTCCGCCACGCCGGCGAAGTACGAGGAGGAACACCAGGGGCAGGTGGTGGAGCAGGTGGTGCGCCCGACCGGCCTGATCGACCCGGTGGTCGAGGTGCGCCCGGCAATGACGCAGGTGGACGACCTGCTTGGCGAGATCAAGAAGCGGCTCGAGGTGAACGAGCGTGTGCTGGTCACCGTGCTCACCAAGCGCATGGCCGAGGACCTCACCGACTACCTCGCCGACAACGGCATTCGCGTGCGCTACCTGCACTCGGACATCGACACGGTGGAACGGGTCGAGATCATCCGCGACTTGCGCCTGGGCGAGTTCGACGTGCTGGTAGGCATCAACCTGCTGCGCGAGGGTCTGGACATCCCCGAGGTGTCGCTGGTGGCGATTCTCGATGCGGACAAGGAGGGTTTCCTGCGCTCCGAACGCTCGCTGATCCAGACCATCGGTCGCGCTGCGCGCCACCTCCACGGCACCGCCATCCTCTACGCCGACCGCATGACCGATTCGATGAAGGCGGCCATCGGCGAGACCGAGCGCCGCCGGCAGAAGCAGGTCGCCTTCAACGAGGCGAACGGCATCGTGCCCAAGTCGGTGACGAAACGCATCAAGGACATCATCGACGGGGTCTATGATTCGGATGGAGCCAAGCGCGATGCCGCACGCGTGGCCGAGAAGGATGCCGATTATGCGGTGATGGACGAGAAGGCACTGGCGCGGGCGATCAAGCGCCTGGAAAAGGAGATGCAGGAACACGCCCGCAACCTGGAGTTCGAGAAGGCCGCTGCAGCGCGCGACGAGCTGTTCAAGCTTCGCCAGCGCGCATTTGGCGCAGACCAGCACGGCAGCGTTTGACGAACGAACAAGAAGAAAGCATAGGAAGGAGGGGATGAAATGACGAGGGTTCTTTTCGTCTGCACTGGGAATATCTGCCGTTCGCCAACCGCGGAGGGCGTTGCGCGGCACTTCATCGAGACCGGTGGGCTGAGTGGCCTGGTGGAAGTCGATTCTGCCGGCACGCATGGTTACCACGCCGGCGAGGCGCCCGATCCACGTACGCAGAAGGCCGCGCAGCAGCGCGGTTACGACCTGTCGGGTCTGCGCGCGCGCAAGCTTGAGGCGCGTGATTTCCTCGAGTTCGACCTGCTGCTGGCGATGGACCGCGGCCATCTGGAAGCGATGCGTCGCCAGTGCCCACCGGTATACCAGCCGCGGCTGCGGCTGTTTCTGGAATTCGACGGTTTACGACGCTTCGGTGACGAGGTGCCCGATCCATACTACGGTGGGCCGCGCGGCTTCGATCTCGTGCTCGACATGTGCGAGCACGGCGTGCGCGGGCTGCTGGATGCGGTGGCAACCCGGGTCTGAGTTCTGGCTGGCGGCGCCTCTCCGGTGGGACGGCGCAGGGTGCGGACGAAAAGAAGGCCATCCGATTTTGGATGGCCTTCTTCCGCGTGAGACGCTCTGCCTGTAAGGCTTACTTCTGCGTTTCGACCTGTTGCAGCGGTTCGTCGATAACCACCGGTGCCGGACGCGGCTTGCGGCCCAGACGGACGGGCGCTTCGACGGCGCCCGTGCCGAACTGGGAGAGCTTGCCGGGATCAGTTTCAATCTTGATCAGGCCGCTGTCATCGGCCGGCACTGCGGCGACTGCCGGTGCCTCAGGCGTGCGTGCGGGCTGAGCCGCCTCGGTCTCCGTGGCCACGGTCCGTGCCTCACTCGCCGGCGTTTCGGGTGCCGCAGTCTGGGCGAGTGGTGCAGCAGGAGCAGGCCCCACGTCTGCAGCGGCCTCTGGCGCCGATTCGATGGAAACGGCGTCGGTGGCAACAGCTTCGGCGGCAGCGGCTTCGGTCGCAACCGTCTGCTGCTCGACGGCCTCTGCGAGGGAAGCCTCCACCTTTTCGTGCTCGACCGGTTCCTGGCTGGCGAGCGCGCTTGCGGCCTGTTCCGTTGCAGCCTCCGGTTCAGCGGCGGGCGCAGTGGTTTCGGCTTGCTCGGCCACTGTTGCGCTGACTGCCTCGGCGTGGGCGACCTGGGTGGCAGCGACCTGGGGGGCATCGCGTTCGGTGGCGAGCGCACCGGTTCCCGCCGGCAGCGGTGCCAGAGCCTGCTCGGACGGCGTGGTCTCTTCGGTCTGCACGGTTTCGGCTGCCGCGACGGCGACCGGAAGCTCGGCTGCAGCCTGTTCGGTCTGCAGGGCGGGGATCCCGGCGATGGTGTCGACTGCCTGCGGGGTAGCCTCGGTAGCCGTTGCGGCGCTCACGGTTTCGGCTGCGGGTTCGCCAGCGGTAGCGGTCGCTTCGGCAGAGGGCGCTTCTGCTGCGGGCGCGGAGTCGTCGCGCGCTTCGTCGCCGTCGCTCGACTCAGTGGCGGAGGTGACCGCCTGGCCTTCGCTGGTGCGACGGCCACGGCCGCGCCCGCGCCGACGGCGCTTCTCGGACGGTGCCGTTTCGCCCTCGGTGGATTCCGCCTGTGCGGTCGCGTCGACTTCCGCCGCGCCAGTATCGGTGCTCGGGGCGGCCATGCTTGCTGCGGCGGCGGTCTTTAGCAGCTCTTCCTCTGCGCTCGGTGCGCGGTTCTCGGTGCTGCGCTCCGTGCTGTCCTCGCTGCGGTTGCCGCGCTGGCCACGGCCGCGGCGGCTGCCCTCACTGCGCTCTGCGCGTTCGCCTCGCTCGCCCTGGCTGCGCTGAGGTTTCTCGGCGCCCTCGGGGCGTTCGCTGCGTTCGGTTCGCTCGGTGCGCTCGCCACGGCCACTGCGGCCGCCCTGCTGCGATTCGCCGTCGCGTTCGCCACGCCGGCTACGGTTGCCGTTGCTGCGGCGGCCTTCGCCGTTGCGCTCACTGCGACCGCGCGGCTCGCGCTTGGGCGTTTCCTCGATGACCGCTGCGGGCGCAGGCGCGGATTCCGCCTTACCAGCCGAGAGCCAGCCGAACAGACGTGCGAACAGGCCCTTGGCGGCAGGCGCAGCCGCAGCGGCGGGCGCGGGGGCCGTGACCGGGGCGGGCTGTGATGGTGCGATACCCTTGACCGCTGCTTCAGGACGGGCGGGGCGCTCGTTGGCCTTGGAGGGCAGACGGGCGTCCTCCTCGGCGGGCTTTTGCACCATCTGGTAGCTGGCCAGCGCGATGTCTTCGGCGTTGAGCTGGTCGTGACGCAGGCGAATGATCTCGTGTGCCGGCGTCTCGAGGTGGCGGTTCGGCACGATGATCAGCTGCACCTTGTGGCGCATCTCGATGCGTGCGATGTCGACCCGTTTCTCGTTGAGCAGGAAGGTGGCCACGTCGACCGGCACCTGCAGGTGCACTGCGCCCGTGTTGTCCTTCATGGCCTCTTCTTCGAGGATGCGGACGATGTGCAGGGCCGACGATTCGGTGCTGCGGATGTGGCCGGTGCCGTTGCAGCGCGGGCAGGGGATGTAGCTGGTCTCGGCCAGCGCCGGACGCAGGCGCTGGCGCGACAGTTCGAGCAGGCCGAAGCGGCTGATCTTGCCCGTCTGCACGCGGGCGCGGTCGTGGCGCAGTGCGTCGCGCAGGCGGTTCTCGACCTCGCGTTGGTTCTTGGCCGACTCCATGTCGATGAAGTCGATCACGATCAGGCCGCCCAGGTCGCGCAGGCGCAACTGGCGGGCGATCTCGTCGGCTGCCTCGCAGTTGGTGCGGAAGGCGGTTTCCTCGATATCCGAGCCCTTGGTGGCACGGCCCGAGTTGACGTCGATCGAGACCAGCGCCTCGGTGTGGTCGATCACGACTGCACCGCCCGAAGGCAGGTTCACCTGGCGCGAGTAGGCGGATTCGATCTGGTGCTCGATCTGGAAGCGCGAGAACAGCGGCACGTCGTCGCTGTAGCGCTTCACTCGGGCGACGTTGCCCGGCATCACGTGGGCCATGAACTGCGTGGCCTGCTCGTAGATGTCGTCGGTGTCGATCAGGATCTCACCGATATCAGGCTGGAAGTAATCGCGGATCGCGCGGATGACCAGGCTGCCTTCCTGATAGATGAGGAAGGCGCCGGACTGGCTCTGGGCTGCACCCTCGATCGCGCGCCACAGCTGCAGCAGGTAGTTGAGGTCCCACTGCAGTTCTTCGGCGCTGCGGCCGATGGCTGCGGTGCGGGCGATCAAGCTCATGCCCTGGGGCACTTCGAGCTGGTCCATGTTCTCGCGCAACTCGGCGCGCTCGTCACCCTCGACGCGGCGCGAGACACCGCCGCCGCGCGGGTTGTTGGGCATGAGCACGAGGTAGCGGCCCGCCAGCGAGATGTAGGTGGTGAGCGCTGCACCCTTGTTGCCGCGCTCGTCCTTCTCGACCTGGACGATGAGCTCCTGGCCTTCCTTCAGTGCCTCCTTGATGGAGGCCTTGCCGGCATCCACGCCCGGCTGGAAATAGGCCCGGGAAATTTCCTTGAACGGCAGAAAGCCGTGGCGATCAGCGCCATAGTCGACGAAAGCCGCCTCGAGGCTGGGCTCGATACGGGTGATGACCGCCTTGTAGATGTTGCTCTTGCGTTCTTCTTTTGCGGCCGATTCGATATCGAGGTCGATCAGTTTCTGACCGTCCACGATCGCGACGCGCAGTTCTTCGGCCTGCGTCGCATTGAAAAGCATGCGCTTCATTTGGATCGTTCTCCCGCGCAAATCACACGGGCAGGACGAACGGCGCGCACCATCGCGCTTTCCGGGTTCAGGAGCGATTGGGTAGAACTGCTGCTTTCATCCGGTGGGTTGATCGGGCTGTGATGGGTCGGCTGGTCGAAATTCTCTTGCTCCCGCCCGGCGTGCCGCGTGGGCTTCGGGCCGGAGCATTTGATCCTGCGTGTGTGACTTGTACGTCAAAATCCAACCCGTGGGCTGGATGGGTATGTCGAAGGTGATCGCTTGCGTTACCATCGGCGCCTTTTCGGCCTTGGATGGCATGCAAGGGTGTAGCCGGGAGCGCTCTTCAGGGCTCATTGCCAGCAGTCTGCCTGCGTCTTCCTTGGCAGATGTTTCGACCTGCAGGATGTTGTGACGCCGCACTTGGCTGGACGCGACCGGTTAACCGCGCAGAAGTATATTTCATGACGACGATTGAAAGCAAAGCGATCGCTGTGCGCCACGAGCGCATCGACGACGCGGCCGCAGGGCAGCGCATCGACAATTACCTGCTGCGCCTCGCCAAGGGCGTGCCGAAGAGTCACGTCTATCGCATCCTGCGCAGCGGTGAGGTGCGGGTGAATGGGCGTCGTGTGCAGCAGACCTACCGTCTGCAGGAGGGCGACGAGGTGCGCATCCCGCCCATCCGCATCGCCGAGCCGACGCGCAGCGCGCCCGCGCCGGCGGGCAAGCCGTTGCCGGTGGTCTATGAGGACGATGCGCTGCTGGTCATCGACAAGCCATCGGGCAAGGCGGTGCATGGCGGCAGCGGGGTGAGCTACGGCGTGATCGAGCAGTTGCGCGTGCAGCGCCCGGAGCTGCGCATGCTCGAGCTTGCGCATCGCCTCGATCGCGAGACCTCGGGCTTGCTGATCGTCGCCAAGAAGCGCTCGGCCCTGACGGCGCTGCACGACATGATGCGCGCGGGGAGTGTGGAGAAGCGCTACCTGACGCTGGTGCCCGGGCGCTGGACGAACGCGATGCAGCACGTCAGGGCGCCGCTGTACAAGTACCTGACCCCGGAGGGTGAGCGTCGCGTGCGTGTGGCCGAGGACGGCAAGCCTGCGCACAGCATCGTGCGTCTGGTTCGGCGCTGGCGCGACTACAGCCTGCTCGAGGTGGAACTCAAGACCGGGCGCACCCATCAGATCCGCGTGCATCTCGCCCACCTGGGCTTTCCCTTGTGCGGCGACGACAAATACGGCGATTTCGCGCTCAACAAGCAGCTCGAGGGCGAGGGACTGCGGCGCATGTTCCTGCATGCGGCGCTGTTGCGTTTCGCCCATCCCTTGAGCGGCGCGGCGCTGTCCTTCGCATCGCAGCTGCCCGACGACCTGCAATCCTTCATCGAGCGGCTCGATGCCGCGGAGAAAAATGCCCATGGCTGAACGTTTTGACCTCATCGTCTTCGACTGGGATGGCACGCTGATGGATTCGGCGGGCGCGATCGTGCGCGCGATGCAGGCCGCGACCCGCGACCTCGGCCTCGCCGAGCTGGCGGAGGAGCGTGCGCGCTACGTGATCGGGCTGGGGCTGGGCGAGGCCCTGCGTCATGCGGTCCCGGACCTGGAAGAGTCGGCCTATCCGCGCATGGTGGAGCGTTACCGGCACCACTATCTGTCCTCGGATCATGAGCTCTCGCTGTTCGAGGGCGTGGTCGAGATGATCGACGCGCTCGCAGCGCGCGGGCACCTGCTCGCGGTCGCCACTGGCAAGAGTCGGATCGGGCTCGACCGGGCGCTGGGGCATTCCGGGCTGGGGCGCTATTTCCACGCCACGCGCTGTGCGGATGAGTGCTTCTCCAAGCCCCATCCGGCGATGCTCGAGGCGCTGATGGACGAGCTGGGCGCCAGCCCGGAGCGCACGCTGATGATCGG
Source organism: Thauera sp. AutoDN2 (assembly GCF_051280715.1). Lineage (NCBI taxonomy): Bacteria > Pseudomonadati > Pseudomonadota > Betaproteobacteria > Rhodocyclales > Zoogloeaceae > Thauera > Thauera sp. AutoDN2. Next base: position 11,482 of record NZ_JBNCAR010000020.1, read on the forward strand.
CGATACCACGCACGACCTGCAGATGGCGAAAAATGCGCGCACTGCGAGTCTCGGCGTGGGCTTCGGTGCACACCCCCTGGCGGCGCTCGAGGCAGAGTCGCCGCTTGCCTGCGTTCGCACGCCGGCCGAGATGGCGAGCTGGCTGTTGATGCACGCCTGAGCAGCTTCCGGGGTGCTTTCGACCCGTAGCGCTTGCGTCGGGGTGGGGGCTGCTCGGGGCGTCAGGCGAGAACGAGGAACAGGGTCGGTCGCCGTGCCAATGCGGGCCGTTCCGCCTTTCGCCAGTCTCGCACGGTGCGGGTGAGGATCGTCTCGCCTGCCGTATTGAGGTCGCAGGCGACGCAGACGCGGGTGGCGGGGCCGAGCTGCTTCAGCAGTGCTTCGAGCATGCGTTCGTTGCGGTACGGCGTCTCGATGAAGAGCTGCGTGCGCCCGAGCCGGCGCGATTCTTCCTCCAGGGCGCGCAGGCGCGCATCGCGCTCCATCTCGGCGACCGGGAGATAGCCGTGGAAGGCGAAGCTCTGGCCGTTCAGTCCGGAGCCCATCAGCCCGAGCAGAATGGAGGACGGGCCGACCAGTGGCGCGACGCGGACCCCGAGCGCGTGCGCGCGGGCCACGAGGCGGGCGCCCGGGTCGGCCACCGCGGGGCAGCCGGCGTCCGACATCAGGCCGAGGTCGTGACCAGCGAGCGCGGGTGCGAGCAGGGCGTCGAAGGCGGCGTCCGTCGCCTTGTCCGGATCTCCGGGGAGTTCCTGGATGTCCGTTTCGCGCAGGGGGTAGGGGTAGTCCAGCTGTTTGAGATGCGCGCGTGCCGCGCGCGCAGTTTCGACCACGAAGTGGCGCAGCTCCGCCGCGACGGCTTGCGCCTGCGCGGGCAGGAAGGCTGGCCAGGGCGTGGTCTCGCCCAGCGCCACCGGCAGCAGGTACAGCGTTCCCTTGCTGGTGGCGTGGTTTGCCGCCGCGCTCATGGCAACGCCACGCCTTCGGCGCGCAGCATGCGGGACAGGGCGATCAGCGGCAGGCCGATCAGTGCGGTGGGGTCGTCGCCGCGCATGGCTTCGAGGAGCGCGATGCCCAGTCCTTCGGACTTCGCGCTGCCGGCGCAGTCGAGCGGTCGCTCGCGCGCAACATAGCGTTGGATCTCCGCGTCGCTCAAGTCGCGGAAGCGCACATGGGTGGGGACGCCTTCCACCTGGATGTGACCGCTGCGGGTGTTGAGCAGGGCGAGCGCGGTGTGAAACACGACCGTCCTGCCGCGCATGCGCTGCAACTGGGCGATCGCGCGCTCTTCGGTGCCGGGTTTGCCGAAGATCTCGTCATCGAGATAGGCAACCTGATCGCTGCCGATGATCAGCGCGTCCGGCCAGCGCGCAGCGACCGCGCGCGCCTTCTCGCAGGCGAGGCGCTCGGCGGTGGCGGCCGGGCGCTCGCCTGCGAGCGGTGCCTCGTCGGTCTCGGGTCGGTCCGTGTCGAAGGGGAGTTGCAGCCGCTCGAGCAGAATCTTGCGGTAGGCAGAGGTGGAGGCGAGGACGAGATTCATGATGTGGCTTTACACGCAAGTGGAAAAAATCATATCATGCGCGGCTTATGTCGCAACAAGGCGTTCCGTCCAGGATCATTCATGATCCGTTCAGGTTTGCTACCGAGCACCGCGCCCTGCAGGGTGAAGTGCAGGTGACGGATTTGCCGCGTCTGGCCGACGCGCTGGCCTCCACCGAGGCCGCGCTGAAGTGGTCGCTGGAGGGGGCGACGGTCGACGGTGTGCAAGGTACGGAGCCCCGTCTGCGGTTGACGGTTGCGGGCGAGCTCGATCTGTCTTGTCAGCGTTGTCTGGGCGGGCTTGCATGGCCTGTGCAGCTTGAGACGGTGCTGCAGCCGGTGCGCGCCGGTCAGCCGATCCCCGAGGAAGAGCTCGAGGACGATCAGGTCGATGCGATCGAGATCGATGGCGATCTCGATGTGCTTGCGCTGCTCGAGGACGAGGTGCTGCTTGCCATGCCAATCGCCCCGCGACACCAGGTTTGTGAACTGCCATCCCCAGCGGGGGCGGCGTCAAAAGAATCGCCTTTCGCTGCGCTGGCGTCGCTGCGAGGCAGTCCCAGCGCGAAATAGGCGCGATATTTGTTTTAGGAGTCTTATCCATGGCCGTTCAACAGAACAAGAAGTCCCCGTCCAAGCGTGGCATGCACCGTGCCCACGATTTCCTCACCGGCCCGGCGCTGGCGGTCGAGGCGACCACCGGTGAAGTGCATCTGCGCCACCACATCAGCCCGAACGGTTTCTACCGCGGCAAGAAGGTTCTGAAGGCCAAGGGCGAGTAATCCGGCAGCCTGGATGCGCGAAGGCGGCGCAGGGCGCTTGGCGCCCGCGCCGCCTTTTTTCCGACCACGATAACTAGAAAGCACGCGATATGCCGATGGGTGTCACCATTGCGATCGACTGCATGGGTGGCGATCACGGCCCGGTCGTGACCGTGCCCGCAGCGCTGGATTTCCTGCGCAGCCACCCCCAGGCCGGGGCGATCCTTGTCGGCCGGGAAGAGGCGATTCAGCCCCTGCTGGGCAATGCAGCCTCCGAATACGGCGCCCGGCTCCGGGTGCATCCTGCCAGCGAGGTCGTAGCTATGGACGATCCGCCTGCGATCGCCATGCGCAACAAGAAGGACTCTTCGATGCGGGTCGCGATCGACCTGGTCAAGTCGGGGGAGGCCAACGCGGCAGTGTCCGCTGGCAACACCGGCGCATTGATGGCGATCTCCCGTTTCGTGCTCAAGACGCTGCCTGGCATCGACCGGCCCGCGATCGCGACCATCCTGCCGTCGGTGAAGGGGCATACCTATGTCCTCGATCTGGGTGCCAACGTCGATTGCAGTGCCGAGCACCTGCTGCAGTTCGGCGTGATGGGCGCGATGCTGGTAGCGGCGATCGAGCACAAGGAACGCCCCAGCGTCGGTCTGCTGAACATCGGCGAAGAGGTCATCAAGGGTAACGACGTCGTGAAGGAAGCGTCCGAACTGCTGCGTGGCAGCGGGCTCAACTTCTACGGCAACGTCGAGGGCAACGACATCTACGAAGGTACGGTTGATGTGGTTGTCTGCGATGGCTTCGTGGGCAACGTCGCGCTCAAGACCTCCGAGGGGCTGGCGCAGATGATCGGCGCGTTCCTGAAGCAGGAGTTCAAGCGTTCCCTGCTGACCCGGCTGATGGGTCTGTGTGCGTTGCCGGTGCTGCTGCGCTTCAAGAAGCGGGTCGATCACCGGCTCTACAATGGCGCGCCGCTGCTGGGTCTGCGCGGGGTGGTGCTGAAGAGTCACGGGTCTGCCGACAAGCTGGCGTTCGGCAATGCGCTGGGGCGTGCAGCCGAGGCGGCTTCGAACCGCCTGATCGAGCGCATCAGCGAGCGTATGGCGAGCATGAACGAGGTGAATGGATGATCTACGCACGCATCGCGGGTACCGGAAGTTTCCTGCCCGGCAGTCCGGTCAGCAACGACGATCTCGTCGCCCGGGGGATCGATACCTCTGACGAGTGGATCGTCACCCGCTCGGGCATCCGTGCACGCCACCTCGCGGCCGCTGACGTGGGTGCCAGCGATCTGGCGCGCATCGCCGCCGAGCGCGCGATCGAGGCGGCCGGCTGCGAGGCCGATGACATCGATCTGGTCATTGTCGCCACCTCGACGCCCGACTACATCTTCCCCAGTACGGCCGCGCTGGTGCAGTCCAAACTCGGCATCCGTAACGGCGGTCCGGCGTTCGACGTGCAGGCGGTGTGCAGCGGCTTTGTGTACGCGCTCTCCATCGCGGAGAAGTTCATCCGTTCGGGCAGCCACAAGCGCGCGCTCGTGATCGGCGCAGAGGTGTTCTCGCGTATCCTCGACTGGTCCGACCGCGCTACCTGCGTGCTGTTTGGCGACGGCGCCGGCGCGGTGGTGCTCGAGGCTTCCGAGCGGCCGGGCATCCTGTCTTCCGCGCTGCATGCCGACGGCAGCCATCACCCGATCCTGTGCGTGCCGGGCGGCGTGGCTTCCGGGCAGGTGATCGGCGACCCCTTCCTGCGCATGGACGGCCAGGCCGTGTTCAAGTTTGCGGTCAAGGTGCTCGGCGACGTGGCCCAGGAAGTGCTGGACATCGCGGGCGAGGGTAACGAAAGTGTCGACTGGCTGGTCCCTCATCAGGCGAACATCCGCATCATTCAGGCCACGGCGAAGCGCCTCGGCCTGCCGATGGAGCGCGTGGTCACGACGGTCGATCACCACGGCAATACCTCGGCGGCGTCGATCCCGCTTGCCCTTGATGAGGCGGTGCGTGGCGGAATGATCCGTCCGGGGCACCGGGTCATCATCGAAGGCGTGGGTGGCGGCTTCACCTGGGGCGCCGCCCTGATCGATTTCTGAACATTCCCGAACTCCCAAAACTGGAGAACAGCATGGCATTTGCGCTGGTTTTTCCCGGCCAGGGCTCGCAGTCGGTCGGCATGATGGCCGCCTATGGCGAATCGGCCGTGATTCGTGACACCTTCGCCGAAGCGTCCGAGGCGCTGGGCGAGGATATCTGGACGATGGTCTGTGATGGCCCGGCGGAACGTCTGGCGCTGACCGTCAATACCCAGCCCCTGATGCTGACTGCGGGCGTGGCGGCCTATCGTGCCTGGCTTGCTGCAGGTGGTCCGAAGCCCGACATGGTCGCCGGCCATAGCCTCGGGGAGTACTCGGCTCTGGTCGCCGCGGGTGCGCTGGCCTTCAAGGATGCGGTGCCGCTGGTGCGCTTCCGCGCCCAGGCCATGCAGGAAGCGGTGCCGGCGGGCGAGGGCGCGATGGCTGCAGTGATGGGGCTGGAGGCCGACGCGGTGCGGGAGGCCTGCGCCGAGGCGGCGCAGGGACAGGTCGTCGAGGCGGCCAACCTGAACGCCCCTGGCCAGATCGTGATCGCGGGCGCAAAGGCTGCGGTGGAGCGTGCAGGTGAGATCGCCAAGGCCAAGGGCGCCAAACGCGCCGTGCTGCTGCCGGTTTCCGCGCCCTTCCACTGTGCACTGATGCGTCCGGCTGCGGAGCGCCTGGCTGAACGTCTGGCCGGTGTGTCGATCGCGCAGCCGGAGATTGCCGTCATCAACAACGTCGATGTTGCGGTGTACGACGAGCCGGAGAAGATCCGTGATGCGCTGGTGCGCCAGGCATATGCGCCGGTGCGCTGGATTGAACTGGTGCAGGCGATGGCCGGCCGTGGCATGAGCCACATCATCGAGTGCGGACCGGGCAAGGTGCTTGCAGGCATGACCAAGCGCATCGCCAAGGATGTGGAAGGGGGTTCGGCGCACGATGCGGCCAGCCTCGAGCAAGCCATTGGCGCAGTGAGGTGAATCATGAGTTTTTCGCTTGAAGGTCAGGTCGCGCTGATCACCGGCGCGTCGCGCGGCATCGGTCGTGCGGTGGCGCTCGAACTGGGGCGCCTCGGCGCTACCGTGGTCGGCACCGCAACGTCCGACTCCGGCGCTGCCGACATCGGTAAAGCGCTCGCCGAGACAGGTGTGCAGGGGGCCGGCATGGCGCTTGACGTCACCGATGCCGCGGCCTGCGAGGCGCTGGTCGGCGAGATCGAGAAGCGCTTCGGTGCCATCGGCATCCTGGTCAACAATGCCGGGATTACGCGCGACAACATCTCGATGCGCATGAAGGACGAGGAATGGGACGCGGTGATCGACACGAACCTGCGCGCCGTTTTCCGCATGAGCAAGCTCGTGATGCGCGGCATGATGAAGGCCCGCAACGGGCGCATCATCAACATCACCTCGGTGGTGGCCAGCTCCGGTAATGCGGGTCAGGCCAACTACGCTGCGGCGAAGGCCGGCGTGGCGGGCATGACGCGCGCACTGGCGCGCGAGTTGGGGAGCCGCAACATCACGGTGAACTGTGTTGCCCCCGGTTTCATTGATACCGACATGACGCGCGCGCTTCCCGAAGCCGCGCGCGACGCCCTGTTGGGCAACATCGCGCTGGGTCGCCTGGGTCGTCCGGAAGAGATTGCCGGCGCCGTGGCGTTCCTCGCATCTCCCGCGGCCGCGTACGTGACGGGAACCACCCTGCACGTGAATGGCGGCATGTACATGTCCTGACGCTCGTCGGGATAGCGGTTCCCCGGCGTTTTGGTAGAATACGCCGGCTTTTTAAATACACCTGTCTCAGGAAGGAGTTGGTTCATGGAGAACATCGAACAGCGCGTCAAGAAGATCGTCGCTGAGCAACTTGGCGTGAACGAATCGGAGATCAAGAACGAATCTTCGTTCGTGGATGATCTGGGCGCGGATTCGCTGGACACCGTGGAACTCGTCATGGCGCTGGAAGAGGAATTCGAGTGCGAGATTCCGGACGAAGAGGCCGAGAAGATCACCACCGTCCAGCAGGCGATCGACTACGTCAACGCCCACCTCAAGAAGTAAGCCTCGTTCGCGCTCCTGAAGCGTTGCCTGCCCGGTGCCCGCAGGGTTCTGCGGTGACCCCGGGCGGGTTTTCGTTCTTTGGGGTTTCATTCCTTATTACCGAATTCAACGGAGTTGCCTGTGTCGCGTCGTAGAGTCGTCGTCACCGGTCTGGGCGTGATCTCGCCGGTGGGCAATACGGTTCCGGAAGCCTGGAACAACCTGATTGCCGGCAAGAGCGGCATCGGTCCGATCACCCGCTTCGACGCCAGCAATTTCGCTTCGCGCGTTGCGGGCGAAGTGAAGGATTTCGATGTGTCCGCCTACCTCTCGCCCAAGGAGGCACGCCGCATGGATGTATTCATCCATTACGGCATGGCAGCGGGCATCCAGGCAATCCGCGACTCCGGCCTCGAGGTCACCGACGCCAACGCCGATCGCATCGGTGTCAATATCGGCTCCGGCATCGGCGGTCTGCCGATGATCGAGGAAACGCACAACGACTTCCTCGGCGGTGGTCCGCGCAAGATCTCGCCCTTCTTCATTCCCGGCACGATCATCAACATGATCTCGGGCAACCTGTCGATCATGTTCGGCATGAAGGGGCCCAATCTCGCGGTGGTCACGGCCTGCACGACCGGACTGCATGCGATCGGCATGAGTGCGCGCATGATCGAATATGGCGATGCCGACGTGATGGTCTGCGGCGGCGCCGAGTCGACCGTCACCAATCTCGCCATCGGCGGCTTTTCCTCGGCCAAGGCGCTGTCCACGCGCAACGACGACCCCGCGACTGCCAGCCGTCCCTGGGACAGGGATCGCGACGGCTTCGTGCTTGGCGAAGGCGCCGGTGTGATGGTGATCGAAGAGTACGAGCATGCGGTCAGGCGTGGCGCGAAGATCTACGCCGAGCTTGGCGGCTTCGGCATGAGTGGCGATGCCTATCACATGACGGCGCCCGATACCGACGGTCCGCGTCGCAGCATGCTTAACGCATTGAAGAACGCCGGCGTCAATCACGATCAGGTGCAGTATCTCAACGCGCATGGCACCTCCACGCCACTCGGCGACAAGAACGAAACCGAGGCGATCAAGCTTGCCTTTGGCGTCGAGAATGCCAGGAAGCTGGTCGTGAACTCGACCAAATCGATGACGGGTCACCTGCTCGGCGGGGCGGGCGGCGTCGAGTCGGTGTTTACTGTACTTGCGGTGCATAACCAGATTTCGCCGCCGACGATCAACATCTTCGAACAGGACCCCGAGTGCGATCTGGACTACTGCGCGAACGTCGCGCGGGAAATGAAGATCGATGTCGCGCTGAAGAACAACTTCGGCTTCGGCGGTACGAACGGGACGCTGGTCTTCCGGCGCTTCTGAACCCGGTCCGTCGCGGGCGACATGCAGTTCCCGCGCGAGATCAGGATGCAGCCCTCCCGGGCTGTGATGGCGTCAGTGCTGGTTGCGCATCTCGCAGCCGCGCTGGCGCTTTTTCACGTTTTCGGTTCGGGCGTCGGCGTGGAGGATGAAGTCGTGAATGGCGCTCGGATCGCAGCCCTGCTGATGGTGTGGGGCGTGCTGCTGGCGACTTTGTGGCACGGTCTGCGCGCCGAGGCTGCAAAACGTGGGGTGAGCATCCTGCTGGAGCCGGGAGGTGAACTGGTGTGGTTTGCCTCCGACGTGGAACAGGGTGTGCTGTGCGGCACAGCGCCCTCTGCGACCGTGGATCTTGGTTGGGCGGTGTGGCTGAGGCCGGTGCCGCGGGTCGAGATGGGCGAGGGCACAGGAATGCCGGCGCCGGTGCCTTGGCTCATGCTGGTGCGCGCCAACGTGGGAGGCAGCGACTGGCGCGCGCTGAAGGTCTGGTTGCGGCACAAGACATTACGGGGCCCGGCTGCCGCGACCGAATCCCCGCCGCACTCGGTGGTCTGAAGCTTCGCCGCCGGCGGCAGCGCGCGGCGGCGTGAGTCGGCCTTCAAGCGTCAGCGCGCAAGCCCCTTGGGTGTTGCCGGGCGCAGGACAGTGTCGCGAGCCCGTGGCAGCATCTCGGGGTAGTCGCGCGAATGATGCAGGCCACGGCTTTCCTTGCGCCGAAGCGCGCAACGCACGATCAGATCAGCGGTGACCACGAGGTTGCGCAGTTCGATCAGGTCGTTGCTGATGCGGAAATTCGAGTAGAACTCGTTGATCTCGCGTTCGAGCAGGCGGATGCGGTGCTGCGCGCGACGCAGGCGTTTGGTGGTGCGCACGATGCCGACGTAGTCCCACATGAAGCGGCGCAGCTCTGCCCAGTTGTGGGCGATGACGATCTCCTCGTCGGCATCGGTGACCCGGCTCTCGTCCCAGTCCGGCAGCTTCGGTGCCGGCAGGTGCTGCTTGGAAAGGATGTCCTTCGCTGCGGCTTCGCCAAACACCAGACATTCGAGCAACGAGTTGCTCGCCAGGCGGTTTGCGCCGTGCAGGCCGGTGCAGGCGGATTCGCCCACCGCGTACAGGCCCGGCACATCCGTACGTGCGGATAGGTCGGTGACGATGCCGCCGCAGGAATAATGCGCTGCCGGAACGACCGGGATGGGTTCGCGCGTGATGTCGATGCCCAGTTCCAGGCAGCGTGCGTAGATGTTCGGAAAATGCCCGCGCAGCCAGTCGGCAGGCTTGTGGCTGATGTCGAGGTAGACGCAGTCGATGCCGCGTTTCTTCATCTCGAAGTCAATCGCGCGTGCGACGATGTCGCGCGGCGCGAGTTCCTCGCGTGCATCGTGCTCGGGCATGAAGCGCGTGCCATCGGGCAGTTTCAGCAGTCCACCTTCACCGCGCACCGCTTCGGAGATGAGGAAAGACTTCGCCTGCGGGTGGTACAGGCAGGTGGGGTGGAACTGGATGAATTCCATGTTGCCCACCCGGCATCCGGCGCGCCACGCCATGGCCACGCCGTCGCCGGTCGCGACGTCGGGGTTGGTCGTGTACAGGTAGACCTTGCCGGTGCCGCCGGTAGCGAGCACGGTGTGCTGGGCGGAGAACGTGACCACACGGTCGTTGACGATGTCGAGTACGTAGGCGCCGAGGCAGCCGGCGCCGGGGTGGCCGACCTTGTCACCGACGACCAGGTCCACTGCGATGTGGTGGTCGTAGATGTCGATGTTCGGGTGGTTGCGAACATGGTCGCCGAGCGTGGCCTGCACTGCAGCGCCGGTGGCGTCTGCGGCATGGATGATGCGTCGGTGCGAGTGCCCGCCCTCGCGCGTGAGGTGGTAGCCGAGCTCTGAATCTGCCTCGCGCGTGAAGGGCACGCCGCGGTCGATCAGCCACTCGATGGCGCGCTTGCCGTTCTCGACCACGAAGCGGGTCGACTTGGGGTTGCACAGGCCGGCGCCGGCAACGAAGGTGTCCTGGATGTGCGCTTCGATGCTGTCGGTGGTGTCGAGCACCGCGGCGATGCCGCCTTGCGCCCAGTTGCTGGCGCTGTCGGCCAGTTCACGTTTGGTGACCAGCGCGACGCGAAGGTGGTCGGCAAGCCGGAGCGCCATGGATTGGCCAGCCGTGCCGCTGCCAAGAATGAGAACGTCGTACTGTTTCAGCAAGATGTCGCTCGGGCCGGATTAAAGGGAGAAGGAATATAGCACGCCATGAGAGGCCCCAATAAACCCGCTCGACCGTGCGGGCCTTGCGAGTGACTGCTCGCGAACTGCTCGATCCTGGCGGCTGGTGCCGCCTTGACAGGTGCGCCAGGCATGCAGGTCTGCATGCGAGGCGGGTTACTGAGCGGCGTTTGCGGATGAGCGCCTGAACTATTTTGCAGGGGCCGGGTCATCTGACTGTCTTCGACTACTGCTGTTGGCGTGACCGGTCGCTTATAATCCGGGCGTTTTGTCATTCAAATACCCGGAAGAACCCAGTTCCCATGAGCGATCGTGAACTCGATCAGCAACTCGTCGAGCGCGTGCAGCGCGGCGACAAGCAGGCGTTCGGCTTGCTGGTATCCAAGTACCAGCGCAAGCTGAACCGTCTGCTTTCCAGGCTGATACGCGATCCAGCCGAAGTCGAGGACGTTGCGCAGGAGACCTTCATCAAGGCCTACCGCGCATTGGGCTCGTTCCGGGGAGACAGTGCGTTCTACACCTGGCTGTACCGTATCGGTGTCAATACGGCCAAGAACTATCTCGTCTCCCAGGGCAGAAGGGCGCCAACGTCGACCAGTTTCGACTCCGAGGAGGCGGAAACCTTCGAGGACGGCGATCAGTTGCGTGACATCAACACGCCCGAGCGGCTGATGATGACCCGCCAGATCGGCGAGACCGTGGAGGACGCAATGGCCGCGCTGCCGGAGGAATTGAGAACCGCCATCATGCTGCGCGAGCTCGAGGGTCTGAGCTACGAGGAGATCGCCGGCATCATGGAGTGCCCGATAGGGACCGTGCGCTCGCGGATCTTCCGTGCGCGCGAAGCGATTGCTGAACGTCTGCGGCCTCTGCTCGATACGGCCCCGGACAAACGTTGGTAGGTAACGAGTATGAAGGACAAGGTATCGGCTCTGCTCGATGGAGATCTCGACGATCAGGCCTCTCTGGCCGTGTTCGAACGCTTGCGTCGGGATCCGGATCTGCGCGAGGACTGGGAAACCTACTGTCTGATCGGCGACACGCTGCGCGGAGACCAGCCGCGATCGAGCGGGTTCGTCGCGCGCGTCATGAGTGAACTCGAGGACGAACCCACGCTGCTCGCACCGCTCGCCCAGCCGGCGCGCGCGCAGGCGGATGGTGATGGGCGCAGACTGTGGCGGTCGCTGATGCCGCTGGCCGCCTCGGTGATGGGCGTGGCCGCGGTCGGACTCGTCGCTGCGACGCTCTATCGGCAGGAGGCGCCGGCGCCGCAGATTGCTTCCAACGCGGCCGTCGTGCAGCTCGTCAAGGCCGCGCCGTCACAGGCGGGTACGGCAGGCTTGGGCGACGACCCGCTGCGCGAATACGTGTTCGCGCACCAGGGCCTGTCGCGTAGCGGCCCGCTGCCGGCGGGCGTGCAGTACGTTCGCACCGTTTCCGATCAGCGTCTGGGTGCCAACCGATGAGGTTGTTCGCGGTCGCGCTCGGCTTTTGCGCCCTGCTGGCGCAGGGGCCCGCTCGGGCGGACGCGCCCTCCGATCCGTTGTCCTGGCTTGGCCGGATTGCCTCGGCCGCGCAGCGGCTCAATTATGTGGGTACGTTCGTCTATCAATCCGGCGGACAGGTCGAGACCTCCCGTATCGTTCATCGCGTGGAAGGTGGGGTCGAATACGAACGCCTCGAAGTGCTCGATGGCAGTCCGCGCGAGGTGATCCGGCGGGGGAACGAGGTTCACTGCGTGTTGCCCGAGCGGCGTACGGTGATCATCGACGAAGCGGCCGGGCGACGTGCCTTTCCTGCGCGGCTACCGGGCTCGCCAGGTGGTCTCGCCGAGCACTACCGCATCCGCAAGGGCGAGGTGAGTCGCGTCGCAGGATACGAGGCGCAATCCGTGGTGCTGGAGCCTCGGGACAACCTGCGCTATGGACATGTGCTGTGGGCGGAGATGCAGACGGGCCTGCTGCTGAAGTCGCGTACGGTGGACGCGGGCGGCGGGCTGGTCGAGCAGTTCAGTTTCAGTGACTTGCAGATCGGTGGCGAGGTCGATCCCGCCCTGCTCGAGTCCCGCTTCGATCAGGGCGAGGGCTGGCAGGTAGTCAATGCGCGCGGCAACGATCTGGACGAGCGTGATGCAGGGTGGTCGCTCGCGGAGCCCTTGCCCGGCTACACCCTCAGTTCGGTGATGCGCAGGCCGCTCGGCCGTGAGCGCGGTGAGGCCTTGCACATGGTGTTCAGCGATGGTCTCGCTGCGATCTCGGTCTTCATCGAGCCTGTCGGGGACGCGTCGGCGATCGGCCTCGGGCCGATCTCGAACGGAGCCATCAGCATTTTCAAACGCACGGTGAACGGGCATCTGGTCACGACCCTGGGCGAAGCGCCTGAGCAGGCCGTGCGGCGGCTCGGCGAGAGCGTGCGGGCCCGCGAGCAATGATGCAGGCGCGGGCGCGCGTTCTTCGGGTCGAGGGCGGGCAGGCCTGGTTGAAGCTGTCCGAGAGTACCGGTGGCTGCGGGCGCTGCGACGAGCCGGGGGGCTGCCGCTCGGTGCAGATCAGTCATGCCTTCGGCCTGCCGAAGGAGGAGTTCGTGCTGCCGACCGGGCTGGATCTGAAGCCGGGTGACAGCGTGCTGATCAGTATCCCGGAGGGCGCTCCGTTGCGCGCGGCATTCGCGAGCTACGGGCTGGCCTCGCTGCTGCTGCTGCTGGGGGCTGCGCTGGGAAATCACCTGGGCGGCGCAGTGCGGGCGGATCTCTACGCCCTGGTCGGTGCACTCCTTGGTCTCGGCCTTGCCTGGGCAGCCAACCGGGCGCTTCCGCGTAGCCGCAACTGGCGCAGTCGCCTGCACATGGAGCTCACGCGGGAGGACGAGTGCGTACGAACCTTGCGCCCCTTGCAGCAATGAAGCGTCCGTCCGCGCATTCTCCCGACTGGGCCTTGCGCGTCTTCGTGGTCGTGCTCTGCGCGTGGCTGCTGCTTCCCCTCGGGACCGTGCGTGCGGCACAGATCGTGCTGCCCGACTTCCGCGTGCTTGCCGCTCAGCAGGGCGCAGCCGTGGTCAACATCAGCGCGACGCAGCGCAGTGAAGCCCCGGTGCGCATGCCGTTCCGGCTTCCGGAACTGGACGAGTCGGACCCGATGTTCGACTTCTTCCGAAAATTCATCCCCCGCACGCCGGACAACCCCGGTCTGGGCGCCGACCCGGAGGACCGTTCGCTCGGGTCTGGCTTCATCATTGACGCGGACGGTTACATCCTCACCAATGCGCACGTGATCGAGGGCGCCGAAGAGGTGCTGGTGCGGCTCGCGGACAAGCGCGAGTACGATGCCACCGTAATCGGCGCGGATGTCCGTAGTGACATTGCACTGCTGCACATCGACGCCGCTGATCTGCCGCACGTGGTGCTTGGCGATCCGGAAGCGCTGCAGGTGGGGGAGTGGGTACTGGCGATCGGATCGCCGTTCGGATTCGAGCAGTCGGTGACGGCAGGCATCGTCAGCGCGAAGGGGCGCAGCCTGCCGGATGAGAACTTCGTACCCTTCATCCAGACCGATGTGGCGATCAACCCGGGTAATTCGGGTGGGCCGCTGTTCAACCTGCGCGGTGAGGTGGTCGGCATCAACTCGCAGATCTACAGCCGTACCGGTGGCTTCATGGGCCTGTCGTTCGCAATTCCGATCGATGTTGCCATGGACGTACAAGCACAGTTGCGCACCCAGGGCCGGGTGGAGCGTGGCCGGATCGGGGTGTCCATCCAGGAGGTCACGCGCGACCTGGCAGACAGCTTTGGTCTGCCCCGCCCTGCGGGCGCGCTGGTGAGCATGGTCGAACCGGAGGGGCCCGCTGCGCGCGCGGGCGTGATGCAAGGGGACGTGATCGTGCGCTTCAACGCGCGTGTGGTGGAAAGCTCCGCCGACCTGCCGCGCATTGTCGCCGCGGCGCGCCCGGGCAGCAGGGCGCAGGTGGAGATCTACCGCGGTGGCGTGCCGGAGGTGCTGGAGATCGAGGTCGGCGAGTGGCAGGATCCGGAGCAGGCGCCCGAGCAGGCCGCTGCGCAGGGGCCGGCTCAGGCGCCCAACCGCCTCGGTCTGGAACTGGCCGAGCCCACAGCGGTGCAGCGCCGTGAGCGTGGCATTGAAAACGGCCTGCTGGTGCAGCGTGCGCAGGGTCCAGCCGCGCGTGCCGAGATCGTGCCCGGCGACCTGGTGCTGGCGCTGGTGAGAAAGGGGCAGCAGATCCGCCTGGGCAAGCTCGCCGATTTCGAGCACGCGGTCGCTGGGCTTGCACCCGGCGAGCAGGTGACGCTGCTCGTCCATCGTGGCGATGGTGCATCCTTCGTCAGCCTGAGGGCGGCGCGATGACCGGCGAGACGGCAGATGCCTGCTTCACGGTCATGAGTCGGCAGTGGTGCCACCTGTGCCACGACCTTGTTGCCGCGCTCGAGCCGATCGCGCAGGAGTATGGCTGGCGCATATGCGTGCTGGACGTCGATGAGGATCCTGCGCTGGAGGCGCGCTGGGATGAACTGGTGCCCGTGCTGCTGCACGGCGAACAGGTGTTGTGCAACTACCATCTCGACGAAGCGGCGGTACGCGCTTATTGCAGTGGTTTTCCGCTAGAATCGCGGGCTTGACGCGGTCGCCAAGCACCGGCCGCGACCCTTCCGAACATTTTTCCGAAACGGGTGCTGTGAGGCACCCTTTTCGTTTCGCATGAACCACATACGCAATTTCTCCATCATCGCCCACATCGACCACGGCAAATCCACCCTGGCCGACCGACTCATCCACTTCTGCGGCGGACTGTCCGAGCGCGAGATGGAAGCGCAGGTGCTCGACTCGATGGACATCGAGCGCGAGCGCGGCATCACCATCAAGGCGCAGACCGCGGCGTTGCATTACAAGGCGAAGGATGGTCAGGTTTATAACCTGAATCTGATCGACACGCCGGGACACGTCGACTTCTCTTACGAGGTCAGCCGCTCGCTTGCCGCGTGCGAGGGGGCGCTGCTCGTCGTCGATGCCTCGCAGGGCGTCGAGGCGCAGACGGTGGCCAACTGCTATACCGCGCTCGACCTCGATGTCGAAGTGGTGCCGGTGCTCAACAAGATCGACCTGCCTGCGGCGGATCCCGAGAACGCGCGTGGCGAGATCGAGGACGTGATCGGCGTCGACGCCTCCGAGGCGATCCTGTGCTCGGCCAAGACCGGCCTGGGCGTGGAAGACGTGCTCGAGGCCATCGTGGCACGCGTGCCGCCGCCGGTGGGCGAGCCCGAGGGGCCGCTCAAGGCGCTGATCATCGACTCGTGGTTCGACAACTACGTCGGCGTGGTGATGCTGGTGCGGGTGGTCGATGGCGTGCTGAAGCCCAAGGACCGCATCCTGCTGATGTCGAACGGTCTGCAGTATCCATGTGACCAGGTCGGCGTCTTCACTCCGCGCTCGGTGGCGCGTGCAGAACTGCGGGCCGGCGAGGTGGGCTTCATCATCGCCGGTATCAAGGAGATCGAAGCCGCCAAGGTGGGCGACACCGTCACGCTCGCCAGCCGGCCCGCAGCCGAGGCGCTGCCCGGCTTCAAGGAGATCAAGCCGCAGGTGTTCGCCGGCCTGTATCCAGTTGAATCCTCCGAGTACGACCAACTTCGCGACTCGCTGGAGAAACTGCGCCTGAATGACGCCTCGCTGCAGTTCGAACCGGAGGTCTCGCAGGCGCTCGGCTTCGGCTTCCGTTGTGGCTTCCTTGGTCTGCTGCACATGGATATCGTGCAGGAGCGCCTGGAGCGCGAGTTCGACATGGACCTCATTACCACCGCGCCGACCGTGGTGTACGAGGTGGTGCTCAACGATGGCTCGGTGATCCACGTCGAGAACCCGGCCAAGCTGCCGGAGCCGGGCAAATACCAGGAGATCCGCGAGCCCATCATCACCGCGACCATCTTCCTGCCGCAGGACTACGTCGGTCCGGTGATCACGCTGTGCAACCAGAAGCGGGGCAACCAGATCGACATGCGCTACCACGGCCGTCAGGTGCAGCTGATCTACGAGATGCCGATGAACGAGGTCGTGATGGACTTCTTCGACAAGCTCAAGTCGGTGTCGCGCGGCTATGCTTCGCTCGACTACGACTTCAAGGAGTACCGCACGGCCGATCTGGTCAAGCTGGACCTCATGGTGGGCGGCGAGAAGGTCGATGCGCTGTCGGTCATCGTGCACCGCGCCAGCGCACAGTACCGCGGGCGCGAGCTGGCGAGCAAGCTGCGCGGGCTGATTCCGCGCCAGATGTTCGATGTGCCGGTGCAGGCGGCGATCGGTGCGCACATCATCGCGCGCGAGACGATCAAGGCGCTGCGCAAAAACGTGCTCGCCAAGTGCTATGGCGGCGACATCACGCGCAAGAAGAAGCTGCTCGAGAAGCAGAAGGAAGGCAAGAAGCGCATGAAGCAGGTGGGCAACGTGGAAATTCCGCAGGAGGCCTTCCTCGCCGTGCTGCGCACCGACGAAGGCAAGTGACGGAAACCGCATGAATTTCGCCCTGACTCTTTTCCTGCTGCTGGTCGCCACCGGCGTGCTGTGGTTCTTCGACCGCTTCCACGCGCGCAAGCTGCGCCCGGCCGGTGCGCCCAACCCCTGGTGGGTGGAGTACGGCGCGAGCTTCTTTCCGGTGATCCTGATCGTGTTCGGCCTGCGTTCCTTCGTGGTCGAGCCGTTCAAGATCCCTTCAGGCTCGATGATTCCGACGTTGCTGGTGGGCGACTTCATCCTGGTCAACAAGTGGACCTACGGTATCCGGCTGCCGGTGATCAACAAGAAGATCATCGACCTCAACGATCCTCAGCGCGGTGACGTAATGGTGTTCCGCTATCCGGCGGACCCCTCGATGGACTACATCAAGCGCGTGGTTGGCCTGCCGGGCGATCGGGTCGAGTACGTCAACAAGCGGCTTACCATCAACGGCGAGGCTGTCCCGATCGAAGAGAACGGCACCTACCTGCATCCGGACCGGCTGTATTACTCACCGCAATACACCGAGCAGCTCGGCACGGTCGAACACTCGGTGCTGATCGAGCGCGAGGCGCCGGCCTTTGTGCCGCATGTGCTGAATTTCCCGAACCGTGACAATTGCACCTATACGCACTCCGGCCTGCGCTGTACCGTGCCCGAAGGGCATTTCTTCGTGCTCGGCGACAACCGTGACGCAAGCAGCGACAGCCGGGTCTGGGGGTTCGTCCCGGAAGAGAACATCGTGGGGCGCGCCTTCTTCATCTGGTTCAACTTCAGCGACATGAAGCGCATCGGCAGCTTTCATTAAGACTCGGGAGACCTCATGAACCACACATCCCAACGCGGCGTGAGCCTGCTCGGCGTGATGATCGTCGGCGCCTTTGCGGCCTTTCTGTTGATCGTCGCCTTTCGCACGGTGCCGGTTTTCAATGAGTACATGGCGATCAAGCGCATCGTCGGCATCCTGGCCAATGACATCGACAATGGCACGTCGGTGATCGAGGCGCGACGCAATTTCGACCGGCGCAAGTCCATCGACGACGTTTCGAGTGTTTCCGGTGCCGATCTGGTGATCGACCGCAGCGGAGGAAAGACCGTGGTGGAGGTCCAGTACGCCCGCACGGTGCCGCTGGTGGCCAACGTGAGTCTGCTGTTCGAGCTCAGTCCGAGCAGCGAGGTGCGTTGACCCGATGACCGCGGAACGCTTGCAGGCCCGACTCGGGCACGTCTTCGCCTCGCCCGGCCTGCTGCAGGAGGCGCTCACGCACCGCAGCTTCGGCCAGCCGAACAACGAGCGCTTCGAGTTCCTCGGCGACAGCATCCTCAACTGCGTCATGTCGATCGCGCTCTTCGAGCGTTTCGAGGCCCTGCGTGAGGGAGAACTCTCGCGGGTCCGTGCGTCGCTGGTGCGTCAGGATGCGCTGTATCGCGTCGCGTTAGATCTCGAACTCGGCGAGTGCCTTCGCCTTGGGGAGGGCGAACTGCGGTCCGGTGGGGCGGGCAGGCCCTCGATCCTTGCCGATGCGGTGGAGGCGGTTTTTGCGGCTGTGTTTCTCGATGGCGGTTTCGCGGCTGCCAAGGCGGTCATCGACCGTCTCTACGCACCGCTGCTCGCCGAGGTCGACCCACGCAAGCCCAGCAAGGACCCCAAGACAGCGCTGCAGGAGTGGCTGCAGGGCCGCAGATTGCCGCTGCCGGCGTATTCGATGGTGCAGGTGCTGGGCGAAGCGCACTCGCAGGAGTTCGAGGTAGCCTGCGACATTCCCAAACTCGGTGTTCGCACCCTGGGCCGCGGCCCGAGCCGGCGCATCGCCGAACAACAGTCGGCCGAGCTTGCGCTCGCCGCGGTGAGAAAGAAATGAGCGAAGTCCCCAGCATGCCGGCGGCAAGCGCTGAAGGTCGCGACGAGCAGGCATCCCGTGCCGGCTTCGTCGCCATCGTCGGCCGCCCCAATGTCGGCAAGTCCACGCTGCTCAACCGTTTGATCGGGCAGAAGATCAGCATCGTCTCAAGTAAGGCGCAGACCACACGCCATCGCGTCACCGGCATCCTCACAGAGCAGGGGGTGCAGTTCGTCTTCGTCGATACGCCGGGCTTTCAGACCCACCACCGCAACGCGCTCAACCGTGCGATGAACCGCACGGTGTCGCAGGCGCTGGCCGACGTCGACCTGGTGTTCTTCGTCATCGAGGCGGGGCGCTTCACCGACGATGACCGCAAGGTGCTCAGCGTGATCCCGGAGTCGTCACGGGTGATTCTCGTCATCAACAAGGTGGATCAGCTCAAGGACAAGGCGCGCCTGCTGCCCTTCATTGATGAGCTCCGCCAGTTGCGGGCGTTCGCCGAGATCGTGCCGTTGTCGGCGGAGAAGGGGCGCAACGTCGAGGCCCTGATTGCTGCGGCCACGCCATTGTTGCCGGTCGGTGAGCCGATGTTCGAGGAAGACGAGGTGACTGATCGCAGCGAGCGCTTCCTCGCCTCCGAGTTCCTGCGCGAGAAGCTGTTCCGCCTGCTGGGCGACGAGTTGCCTTACGGTATCGCGGTCGAGATCGAGAAGTTCGAGGTCGAGGGCAATCTTCGCCGTATCTTCGCGGCGGTGATCGTCGACAAACCCGGCCACAAGGCCATGGTGATTGGCCGTGGGGGCGAGAAGCTCAAGCGGATTTCGAGCGAGGCGCGTGTCGAGCTCGAGAAGCTCTTCGATGCCAAGGTCTTCCTCGAGGTTTGGGTCAAGGTGAAGAGCGGCTGGGCCGACGACGAGCGCGCGCTGAAGAGCCTGGGGTACGAGTAAGCCGGGCGCCCTGTCATGGCAGGACCCAAGCAGCGCGTCGAGCAGCAGCCCGCATGGGTGCTCCACACCTATCCGTGGCGCGAAACAAGCCTGATCGTGGAGATCTTCGCGCGCGAACATGGCCGCGTGGGACTGGTCGCCAAGGGTGCGCGCAGACCGTATTCCCAGCTGCGTGGCGTGCTCCTGGCATTCCAGCCCTTGCGGATGGACTGGTCCGGCGGCGGTGAGGTGAAGACCCTGGTGCGCGCCGAATGGCAGGGTGGCCAGCCGCTGCTCTCGGGGCGGGGGCTGCTGTGCGGTTACTATCTGAACGAGCTTCTGGTGCGTCTGACCGCGCGCGAGGATGCGCACCCGCGTCTCTTCGATGCCTACGTCGATGCGGTGCGCGCGCTCGGCCGCGGTGAGCCGGCGTCGCCGATCCTGCGTCGGTTCGAGCTCGCCCTGCTGCAGGATCTGGGGTACGAGGCCGGGCTCGCGGTGGACGCCGACAGCGGCGCGGCGATTCAGCCCGACGGGCGCTACCTTTATATAATCGAACGCGGGCCCGTAAGGCTGGAAACGCTGGAGGCGGAGGGGATCGAATCCGGGGCGCTCGGCGAGCAGCCACTGCTCTCCGGACAGACCCTGCTCGACATGGCCGCCGACGATTTTTCCCGCGCAGAGACGCTGGCCCAGTCCAAGCAGTTGCTGCGCATGCTGATCAACCACACCTTGGGCGGCCAGCCGTTGCAGTCGCGCCGGGTGCTGAAGGAATTGCAGGAACTCTGATGATCGAACTCGGCGTCAATATCGACCACGTCGCCACGCTGCGCCAGGCGCGCCGCACCTGGGAGCCCGACCCGGTGTGGGCTGCGGTGGAGGCCCATCTCGGCGGGGCGGACGGCATCACCATCCACCTGCGCGAGGATCGCCGCCACATCAACGACGAGGATGTGCGCCGCTTGGCCGAGCTCACCCAGGTCAAACTCAACCTCGAGATGGCGGCCACCGACGAGATGGTCGCGATCGCCTGCCGCACCCAGCCGCAGATGGCGATGCTGGTGCCCGAGGGGCGCCACGAGATCACCACCGAAGGCGGGCTCGATGTGGTAGCGCAGGAGGCGCGGCTCAAGGACGTCATCGCCCGCCTGGCCGACGCCGGCATCGTCACCAGCGTCTTCATCGACGCGGAGCTTGAGCAGATCGAGGCTGCCGCCCGCATTGGCGCGCGTGTCTGCGAAATCCACACCGGTCCTTACGCCCACGCCTTCCACGCCGCCGGCCGCGATGCCGAGGCGCCGGACGTGGTCGGCGAGATCGACAAGATCCGCAACGCGGGTGAGGCCGTGCGCCGCCTGGGCATGCGCTTCAACGCGGGCCATGCGCTCAACTACTACAACGTGCAGCCGATCGCCCGCCTGCATGGCATCCGCGAGCTGCACATCGGCCATTCGATCGTCAGCCGTTCGGTCTTCGTCGGCCTGCGCGAGGCGGTGGTCGAGATGAAGCGCTTGATGCGCGAAGCCGCGCAGACCGCGTGAGCCAGGCGCGCAAGGAACGCAAGCGGTGAGCGGCCGACAAGACAAAGGGCAGGGCGCACCATGATCCACGGCATCGGTACGGATCTCGTGCAGTTGCGGCGCATGCGCGAGGCGCTTGAACGCCACGGCGAGCGCTTCGCGTTGCGCATCCTGGCAGCGAGCGAGGTCGAGGGCTGGCGCGCTCACCGCGACCCGGCCCGCTTCCTCGCCAAGCGCTTTGCCGCCAAGGAAGCCTTCGGCAAGGCGCTCGGCACCGGCGTCGCCGTGCCGGCCACGCTACACGCCGTCGCCGTCGGCCATGACGCGCGCGGCAAGCCCGAATACCGCTACGACGAGCGGCTCACAGCGCACATGCGCGACAACGGGCTGCGTGCGCACTTGAGCATCAGCGACGAGGACGAGCACATCGTCGCGTTTGCGCTCATAGAGCGGCTTGGGTCCAACGACCTACCTTGATCTGTACAGCCTGCTCGGCGCAGTGCTGGAGACCCTTGGCACGCGCTCTCGAGGTGTTGGGGGCAGTGGTGGCCAGGGTGGTCATGGCGGGCTCCGTGTTTGATGGATGACGACATTGTTCACGCTCTGAACGATCAAGCAGCCAGGCGCTGCCAAATAGGGTAATCATTCATTAATCGGGGTAATGAAATGGTGCGTTACCCCAATTATGGGTACGATTACCCCATTTACGGCCCCCGAGAAACTTCATGCACTCACTCTTGCCCGACTACCTCGCCAAACTGCGCTTTAATGCCCAGCAACTGGCGACGCTGCGCGCTTTGGGCGAGTACCGGGGCAAGCAGCAGCTGTATGTGGCGCAGTCGCCGGAGGTGTTGAGCGACTTGCAGCAGGTGGCCGTGGTGGAGTCCACCGAGTCATCTAACCGCCTGGAGGGCGTAGTGGTAGCGGCGCACCGCCTGAAGTCGCTGGTGCTCAAAAACGCCACGCCGCAAAGCCGTTCTGAGCAAGAGGTGGCAGGCTACCGTGACGCGCTGGGCCTGATCCACGAAAGCGGCGAGCAGATGCCCTTCTCGGAGGGCACTGTTCTGCAGCTTCACGGCATTCTGTATCGCTATATGCCACAGCCGGGTGGGCACTGGAAAGCCACCAACAACGACATCGTTGAACGCCACCCTGACGGCAGCTCACGGATTCGCTTCAGGCCCGTGGCGGCGCATCTCACGCCTATGGCGATTACCGATCTGATTGCGCGCTACCGCACGGCACTGGATCAACATCTGGCCGACCCGCTGGTACTGGTTCCGCTGGTCATCCTCGATTTTCTCTGCATCCATCCCTTCCCGGATGGCAACGGCCGCATGGCACGGCTGTTAACCCTGCAATTGCTCTATCACTTCGACTACGCGGTGGGCCGCTTCATCAGTCTGGAGCGCATCTTCGAAGAATCGAAAGAGAGCTACTACGAAACGCTGGAGGCTAGTTCGCAAGGCTGGCATGACGGCGCCCACGATATTGCCCCGTGGCTCGACTACTTCTGGGGCGCACTGCTTCGGGCCTACAAGGAATTCGAGGAGCGTGTCGGCACCATCGAACGTGGACGCGGCGCCAAGGGCGACCGTGTGCGCGCCGAAATCCTCAAGCGCAACCTACCGTTCTCGATCTCCGAAATCGAAGAAGCCTGTCCCGGCATAAGCCGCGACATGGTCCGCGTCGTCTTGCGTACTATGAAATCTGAAGGGCTGATCACGCCAACGGGCAAAGGCCGTGCGGCCAAGTGGGAACAG
Source organism: Thauera sp. AutoDN2 (assembly GCF_051280715.1). NCBI lineage: Bacteria > Pseudomonadati > Pseudomonadota > Betaproteobacteria > Rhodocyclales > Zoogloeaceae > Thauera > Thauera sp. AutoDN2. The sequence continues at coordinate 34,041 of NZ_JBNCAR010000020.1, forward strand.
ATACCGCAAGCTATCGGGCAAGCCACCCATGCCCAGCAAAATTCATCAGGGAAAAAGCAATGAACCCCATCGAACAACAATTCTTCATCGACCTTGAAAAAAAGCTCTGGACCGCCGCCGACAAGCTGCGCTCCAACCTGGATGCTGCCGTCTACAAGCACGTGGTGCTGGGCCTGATCTTCCTCAAGTACGTTTCCGACGCCTTCGAAGAGCGGCAGAAAGAGCTGCGCGAGCAGTTCCAGAACCCCGACCATGATTACTACATGGCCCCGGAGGACTATCCCGACGATTACGAAGCTCACATCAAAGCCGAACTGGAAGTCCGCGACTACTACACCGAGAAAAACGTCTTCTGGGTGCCGCTGGAAGCGCGCTGGCAAACCCTGCGCGACTGCGCCCAACTGCCGCCCAAAGCCCCGCTGCCGTGGAACAAGCCCGGCAAGGACGAGCCGGAAGAAATGCGCAGTGTTGGCTGGCTGATCGACAACGCCATGGAGGCCATCGAGCGCGAGAACGAGAAAAAGCTCAAGAACGTGCTCAACAAGGACTTCGCACGCACCCAGATCGACAGCCACAAGCTGGCCGACCTGATCGCCCACTTTTCCGACACCGACTTCAACCGCAAGGAATACAACGGCCAGCCGCTGAGCCTCAAGAGCAAGGACATCCTCGGCCACGTCTATGAATATTTCCTTGGGCAGTTCGCGCTGGCCGAAGGCAAGAAAGGCGGCCAGTACTACACGCCCAAGAGCATCGTCACGCTGATAGTTGAAATGTTGCAGCCCTTCAAGGGGCGCGTGTACGACCCGGCCATGGGTTCGGGCGGCTTTTTTGTGCAGAGCGAAGAGTTCATCGAAGAGCACGGTGGCAAGGTCGCCAACGGCAAAACCGGGCAGATCAGCGTCTACGGCCAGGAAAGCAACCCCACCACGTGGCGCCTGGCCGCCATGAACATGGCGATTCGCGGTATCGACTTCAACTTCGGCGGCGCTCCTGGCGACACGCTGCTCAACGACCTGCACCCCGACTTGCGCGCCGACTTCGTCATGGCCAACCCGCCCTTCAATATGAAGGAGTGGTGGAACGAAAAACTGGCTAGCGACCCGCGCTGGATGGCCGGCACCCCGCCGCAGGGCAACGCCAACTTTGCCTGGTTGCAGCACATGCTCTACCACCTGGCTCCGGCGGGCAGCATGGCGCTGCTGCTGGCCAATGGCTCTATGAGCAGCAATACCAACAACGAGGGCGAAATCCGCAAGAAGCTGATCGAGGACGACTACGTGGAATGCATGGTCGCGCTGCCCGGCCAGCTCTTTACCAACACGCAAATCCCGGCCTGCATCTGGTTCCTCACCCGCGACAAGCGCAACGGCCTGGCGCTCACCAAAACCAAGCGCGACCGGCGCGGTGAATTCCTGTTCATCGACGCCCGCCAGCTCGGCTACATGAAAGACAGGGTGCTGCGCGACTTCACGGTCGATGACATCAAAAAGATCGCCGACACCTTCCATGCCTGGCAGCTGGGTGAAGGTTATGAGGACGTAGCTGGCTTTTGTTACGCCGCCACGCTCGACGACATCCGCAAGCACGAGCATGTGCTGACGCCGGGGCGCTATGTGGGCGCGGAAGAGCAGGAAGACGATGGGGAGTTCTTCGCCGACAAGATGGCGCGGCTGACGGCGCAACTGGCAGAGCAGTTTGCCGAAAGCGCCAAACTTGAGGGCGAGATCAAGGGAAGCTTGGCGGGGTTGGGTTATGAGCTCTGAATGGATTGAGACAACCCTTGGGGAGGTGCTCACCCTTCAGAGGGGAATTGACCTGCCTGTGCAAGATCGACGTAGCGGTTCTGTACCGGTTGTCGCATCAACAGGCATTGTCGGTTTTCATAACGAAGCGCCTGTGAAGGGACCTGGCGTTGTCATCGGGCGAAGTGGAAGTATCGGCGGAGGGCAGTTCATTCGACAAGATTTCTGGCCCCTCAATACAACGTTGTGGGTTAAGGACTTCCACGGCAACGACCCCAGGTATTGCTATTACCTGCTTCGTTCAATGGACTTCTCGGGCCTAAATGCTGGGAGTGGTGTTCCCACGCTAAATCGCAATCACCTCCATCCGCTAAAGGTTCGGAGGCCGCCTATCGATCGACAACGTGCAATTGCAAATACTCTTGGCGGATTGGACGACAAAATCGACCTCAACCGCCACATCAACCAAACCCTCGAAGCCATAGCGCAAGCCCTCTTCAAATCGTGGTTTGTCGATTTCGACCCGGTCAGAGCCAAGATCGCCGCCAAGCAGGAAGGCCGCGACCCGCTGCGCGCCGCCATGAGCGCCATCAGCGGCAAGCCCGACGCCGAACTCGATGCCCTGCCGCCCGAGCAATACGAACAACTCGCCGCCATAGCCGCGCTGTTCCCGGATGAGATGGAGGAGTCGGAGTTGGGTGAGATTCCGAAGGGATGGTCCTGTGGTGCGCTCGGTGATATTTGTAGCTTTACGGCAGGCAGCGCGTTCAAACCGGAACATCAGGGTAGTACAGAGGGGGACTATCCGTTCATCAAGGTGAGCGATATGAACCTTGCGGGCAACGAAGTCTTCATTCAATCGGCTAACAACTACGTCAGCAAAGCTCAACAGTCTGAGATGAAGGCGAAGTTGCACCCGGTGGGCGCGACCGTTTTTGCCAAGATTGGGGTGGCACTGATTTCGAATCGCCGGAGATTGCTGACTTCCCCGACCATCATTGACAACAACTTGATGTCAGCCAGTCCCGTTGAAGGCAAATCCGGGCAGTACTTTTTTTATTCGCTGCTCAGTACACTCGATTTCAATACTTTGGTCTCGGGCACCGCCCTGCCGTACATCAATGTTTCCGACCTTAAGAAGATACCCATTGTGCGGCCACCGTCCGAAGCTTGCCGTGCTTTTGAGGCGAAGGCGTCCTCGATTTTCTCAATGATGCAGACGCTGGCAGCACAGAGCTCAACCCTTGCGACGACTCGAGATGTGTTGCTCCCTAAGTTGCTGTCAGGGGAAATTGAAACATCTGGAACATTTGAGGGCTGACCATGGATTTTTGGCGCCCGAAATATCACGAATATCTCAACTCTGAAGGGGATGTGGACATCATTGGCTCCACCTTCCAGCGCAGCAGAATATTGAGAGAGCTAGAGCCGGAAACATATCAATTGTCTTTTGAGGATTGGGTGGAGGAGCGAAAGAGCAACCTGCGCGACGTGTCGCGCCAGGTGCTTGCTGCGCACGACAATGCAAATCGTTTTAGTGCACTTAAGAAGGCATATGGCTCTCGAAATGTTGTCCCTTTTCTTGGTGCGGGACTTTCGGTGCCCAGCGGGTACCCAGGGTGGACGAAATTTTTATGGGATATGCAGTGTGAGTCGCACGTCAAGGCGGACGAATTGGAGTCGCTATTAGGCGCGGGGGATTACGAGGGGGCCGCTCAGTTACTTCACGATGATCTTGGTCCGGCGCTATTTGATAAGCAACTTCAGGAATGTTTCGACAAAGACTGTGCCGCGAATGGCGCAATCAATTTGTTCCCGCTCGTGTTTGCAGAAGCCAATGTCATTACAACCAATTTCGACAAATTGCTGGAATCCACCTTTTCCGGGCAATCGCAGGGCTTTGATCAAGTGGTTTTCGGCGGCAATTTGGGAGAGGCATTACGTGTTCTAAGTGCCGGTGGAAGATACCTACTGAAGCTACACGGCTCCTCTGAAACAGTTGCCAATCGCGTCTTGCTGCGTGATGAATATGCGCTAGCCTATGGTGAGGCTGGAGTCGTAGAGAAATTCTTCTCCCGTTTTTTGTTTGGCAAGTCACTGCTATTTGTTGGCTGTAGCTTATTGACAGACCGCACACTTCGAACGATGGAGCAAGTGGTCGCCACAGAAGGGGCGCACACCCTGCCACAGCACTACGCCTTCCTTGAATTGAAGGAGGGGATCGATCGCGTCGAGCGCAAAAAGGCATTGGCAAAGGCCAATATATTTCCGATCTGGTATCCAGAGGGTGAGCACGATGAATCTATCGAGGCGCTTCTGTTGGCATTGATGGAGGAGTGAAATGACCCAAATTCAGAAAATCACTATCAAGGGTTACAAATCCATCGCCAAACTGGAGAACTTTGCGCTGCGCCCACTGAATGTGCTGATTGGCGCCAATGGTGCGGGCAAGAGCAATTTCATCGGGCTGTTTCGCTTCCTGGCTTCAGTGGTGGGCGACAATTTCCCGGTCGATGTACAGAAGTGGGGGGGGCCTGAGGCGCTGTTACATTACGGCAGCAAGGTAACGTCCCAGATGGACCTGGAGGTGTATTTCACCCCTAGCAATGGCATCCAGAATGGTTATCGCATCAGCCTGACGCCGACTCAGGACAACCGGCTGATTTTCAGTCGTGAAGAGCCATGGATTGACGGTCACTATGCGATCAAGGCGTATTCCTTAGGAGCAGGCCATGAACTGGCCAGGATTCGCAGTGACAAGGACTCTCCCAGTGCGACGGTCAGTAGCCACGTGATGGACCGACTGAAAATCTGGCGGCAATATCACTTTCACGATACGGGTGATACGGCGGCGGTCAAGCGCATCCATGCCATCAATGACAACCTGCGTCTCAAACCCGATGCGGCTAACCTAGCCGCGTATCTGCGCAAGCTCAAGACCACGCCCTTCTTCGAGCGCAGTTATGACCGCATCGTGGAAACCATACGTCGCGCGGCGCCATTCTTTGGCGATTTCGTGTTTCGTGACGAAGCCAGCGAGTTCATTGAGCTGGAGTGGACAGAGCGCGGGCGGCCTGACACGCCATGGAAAGCGCATGTACTTTCCGACGGTACGCTACGGTTTATTTGCCTGACCACGTTGCTGCTGCAGCCGCAAGCTTTGCTACCCGACACCATCTTGATCGACGAACCGGAACTGGGACTGCATCCCTTTGCCATAAATTTGTTGGCTGAGATGTTGAAGGAAGCCGCCGAGTCGAAACAGGTGATCGTTTCCACACAGTCGGTGGAGTTGCTGAACAACTTTCAACCGGAAGACGTGGTGGTGGTTCAGCGCGAGGGCGATGCATCGGTGTTCAACCGTTTGGACGCCGACGAGTTGGCTGATTGGTTGACCGAGGATTACAGCCTGGGTGAATTGTGGAAACGCAATGTGCTGGGCGGGAGGCCAACCCGATGAGCCGCGTTGTGGTGGTCTGCGAGGGCGAGACCGAAGAAGAATTCGTCCGAGATGTGATGGCCCCCGGCTTTTATGGTGTGGGCCTGTACCTTGAACCGCAAATGGTGGAAACATCACCGGGACATCGCGGTGGCGCATTGAACTATGACCGGGTGAAACTGCATTTGCGCAACACCCTGTGCCAGAAGAGCGCCCCTGTGGTGACAACACTCTTGGACTTGTACAAGCTGGACAAGCGATTTCCGGGCTTTGAGCAGTCCAAAGCGATACCTGATTTGGGCCAAAAGCTTGATCTGCTTCGGCGTGAGTTGCATTCAGATATCGTGGCTGCTGCTGGCTGTCAGCCGGAACGGTTCATCCCCTACATCCAGCCCTATGAGTTTGAGGCCTTGCTGTTCAGTGATGTCTCTGCATTAACCCAGGTGAATCCCTCTTGGTCGAAAAAGTCTATTGAGCGGCTAATTGAAATCCGCGCGGCTGCCGAGTCGCCCGAACACATCAACGATCGACCAGAAACCAAACCGGCTGCGCATCTAGAACGCGAATTGAGCAACCCCAGCTATCGCAAGCGCAGGCATGGCCCGATCGCTGCGCAGAAGATTGGTCTGGCCAAGATTGAGGCCGAGTGTGCGTTCTTTGCCGCATGGCTGGCACGAATCAGGGAGTTGGCACAGCCATGATGAACGAACAACAACTCGAAGACCTGTGCATAGGCTGGTTTCAGGAAACCGGCTGGCAGTTTGTTCATGGGCCGGATATCGCGCCCGACGGTGCAAGCCCGGAACGGGCTGACTACCGGCAGGTGATCCTGCGCGACCGGCTGCTAGCGGCCCTGGGTCGGATCAACCCGCACATTCCAACCGCTGCGCTGGAACAGGCTGTACACGTTGTGCAAACCATCAGCGAGCCGCAGGCCGTGGTGCGCAATCGTAGTTTTCACCGGCTGCTGCTTTCGGGTGTGGCTGTGGAGTTCACGGTAGGGGACGAAAAGAAAAGCGATCTGGTACACCTGATCGATTTCGCCAACCCGCGGCACAACGAACTTCTGGTGATCAACCAGTTCACGGTCACCGGCAGCAAGCAACCTCGGCGGCCTGATCTGGTGGTCTTCATCAATGGCCTGCCGCTGGCGGTGATCGAGCTGAAGAATCCTGCCAACGAACAGACCGACGCTTGGGATGCGTTCAACCAGCTACAAACCTACAAGGACGAAATTAGCGACCTGTTCAACAGCAATGAGGCGCTGGTGGTCAGCGATGGCTGGACGGCGCGGGTGGGTTCGCTCACTGCCAACGCCGAGCGGATGTTGCCCTGGCGCACCATCGCCAACGAAGATGACCGCCCCCGCCTGCAACTGGAGTTGGAAACCGTGGTGCGCGGCTTTTTTGCACCGGAGCTGTTTCTCGATTACATCCGCCACTTCGTGCTGTTCGAGCAGGATGGTGATGCAGTGATTAAGAAAATCGCGGGCTATCACCAGTTCCATGCTGTGCGTGAAGCGGTGCGCGCCACGGTGATCGCGGCGAGTTCGCCCGACAAAGGCTTGCTGGAGGTGCGGGAAGAGCGCGCCACCTATAGCAAAGAAGTGAAGCCAGGCTCGCGCAAGGCCGGTGTGGTGTGGCACACGCAGGGCTCGGGCAAGAGCATCACCATGGCCTGCTACGCGGGCAAGCTGCTGCAACAGCCGGAGATGAAGAACCCCACGCTGGTGGTCGTGACGGACCGTAACGATTTGGATGGCCAGCTGTTTGCCACCTTCTGCGCTGCCGGTGACTTACTCAAAACCACGCCATTACAGGCGGGCAGCCGCGATGAGCTACGCGAGATGCTGGTCTCACGCCAGGCAGGCGGCATCATCTTCACCACGGTGCAGAAATTCGCCCTGCTGGATGAGGAAGACGAACACCCGCTGCTGTCCGACCGATCCAATATCGTGGTCATCTCGGATGAAGCGCATCGCAGCCAGTACGGTACCAAGGGACGTTTCGATGAGAAGGCGGGTAAGTATGTGTTTGGCTATGCCAAGCACCTGCGCGATGCGCTGAAAAACGCTACCTTCATCGGCTTCACAGGCACGCCCATTTCCTTGGAGGACAAGGACACCCGCGCGGTGTTTGGCGACTACGTCAGCATCTACGACATTCAGGATGCCGTGGACGATGGTGCCACGGTGCCGATCTACTACGAGAGCCGGCTGGCCAAGCTGGATGTGAAGCAGGCCGAGATCGACGCGCTCAACGAGCAGGTCGACGAGGTGGTTGAAGACGAAGAGGACATCGCCAGCCGCGAAAAGACTAAGAGCGAATGGGCCGCGCTGGAAAAACTGGTGGGTGCGGAACCGCGTCTAGCACAAGTGGCGAAGGACTTGGTTGAGCACTACGAAACCCGCAACGCGACGCTAGACGGCAAGGCCATGATCGTGTGCATGAGCCGTGACATTTGTGCCCAGCTTTACAAAGCCATCGTCACCCTGCGGCCAGACTGGCACAACGACGATCCGGAAAAAGGTGCCATCAAAGTGGTGATGACCGGCTCGGCGGCCGACAAGGAACTGCTGCAACCGCATCTGTACAGCAAGCAGGTGAAAAAGAGCCTGGAGAAGCGCTTCAAGGATGCCAAAGACCCGCTGAAGCTGGTGATCGTGCGCGACATGTGGCTGACCGGCTTTGATGCGCCGTGCTGCCACACCATGTACGTGGACAAGCCCATGAAGGGCCACAACCTGATGCAGGCGATTGCGAGGGTGAACCGGGTGTTCAAGAACAAGCCGGGCGGCCTCGTGGTGGACTACATCGGCATCGCCAACGAATTGAAGGCCGCGCTCAAGACCTACACCGAAGCCAAGGGCAAAGGCGACCCCACGCACAACGCCGCTGAAGCGCTGGCTGTGTTGTTGGAGAAGATGGACATCGTGCGCGGCATGATGCACGGCTGCGACTACAGCGGGTTCGAAACCAAGGCAGCGGCTTTGCTGGTGCCCTGTGCCAACCATCTGCTGGGCCTGAAGGATGGCAAGCAGCGCTTCCTGGACACGATGGTGGCGGTAGCCAAGGCCTATTCGCTGTGCGGCACGCTGGACGAGGCCACCGCGCTGCGAAAGGAAATCGCCTTTTTCTCAGCCATCAAGGCGGCCATCACCAAGTTCACTACGGTAGACAAGAAGCGATCCACCGAAGAGAAAAACAGTGCGCTGAAGCAGATCCTGGACAACGCCATCGTTGCCGACGGTGTGGCCGACATTTTTGCGCTTGCCGGATTGGACAAGCCGAACATCGGCCTGCTGTCCGACGAGTTCCTTGAAGACGTGCGCCAGATGGACAGCCGCAATCTGGCCGTCGAGTTGCTAGAGAAATTGCTGCGCGATGAAATCAAGGCGCGAGCGCGTAACAACGTGGTTCAGGAGAAGAAATACGGCGACCGGCTGCTGGAGACCCTGCGCAGGTATCACAACCGTGCCATCGAAACGGCACAGGTCATCGAAGAGTTGATCCAGATGGCCAAGGAATTCCAGGCCGTGCTGGAGCGTGAAGCCGCACTGGGCTTGGGGCAGGATGAGATCGCCTTCTATGACGCACTGGCCAATAACGAGAGCGCGATGCGCGAGTTGGGTGACGACACGCTGAAGAAGATTGCGATCGAAATCACGGAAAAACTCCGCGCCAGTACGACGGTGGACTGGCAGGTGCGGGAAAGCGTGCGTGCGCGGCTGCGGATTTTGGTGCGACGCTGTCTACAAAAGTGGAAGTACCCACCTGACAAACAGCCTGAAGCGGTCGAACTTGTGTTGCAGCAGGCAGAATCGCTTTCGCATAAGTGGTCCACCTGACCCGATTGGCCGACTGCGTTCGAGTTTGCCAAACCCCGCCACCAGAGAAGTTTGACCAATGAGCAATCCCATTTTCCGCCCGCGCGGCCCCGTCATGATCGACGTCGGCGGCACCGCCCTGACCGACGAGGAGCGCGAGCGCCTGCTCGACCCGCTCGTCGGCGGGGTGATCCTGTTCGCGCGCAACTACGCCGATTCCGACCAGCTGCGCGCGCTCACCGCCGATATCCGTGCGCTGCGCGACCCGGCGCTGATCATCGCGGTCGATCATGAGGGCGGTAGGGTACAGCGCTTCCGCACCGACGGCTTCACCCGCCTGCCGTCGATGCGCAGCCTGGGGGCGCTGTGGGCGAGGGACCACCTTGCGGCGCTCGAAGCGGCGCGTGCGACCGGCTTCGTGCTCGCGGCCGAGCTGCGGGCGCACGGCGTCGACCTCAGCTTCACCCCGGTGCTGGATCTGGATTACGGTTGCTGCCGCGCGATCGGTAACCGCGCCTTCCATCGCGACCCGCAGGTGGTCTCCGCGCTCGCGCAGGCGCTGTGCGCCGGCATGGCGGAGGCGGGCATGGGCTGCGTGGGCAAGCACTTCCCCGGCCACGGCTTCGTCGAGGCTGACTCGCACCACGATGTGCCGGTCGACACACGCGACTTCGATACGGTGTGGAACGAGGACATCGCCCCCTACCGCCACCGCCTCGGCCGTCAGCTCGCCGGCGTGATGCCCGCGCACGTGATCTACCCCAAGGCCGACCCCAGCCCGGAACCCCAGCCGGCCGGCTTCTCGCCCTTCTGGCTCAAGGACGTGCTGCGCGAGCGGCTCGGCTTCAAGGGCGTGATATTCAGCGATGACCTCAACATGGAAGGCGCCCGCGTCGCTGGCGACATCGTCGGCCGGGCGAAAGCCGCGTACGCCGCGGGCTGCGACATGCTGCTGGTGTGCAATCGCCCGGACCTCGCTGCCGAACTGCTCGACCGCTGGGCCCCGGTTCCCGACCCGGACAATCTCGCCCGCCTCGCCGCGATCGTGCCGACCGCCCCGCAGCCTGCGTGGCTCGCCGACCCCTTCGCGCTCGAACTCCATGCCGCCTATGTCCACGCCCGCGACCGCGTCGCCGCCATCCCCGACGACAGCAGCGCCGCACCCACCATGACCGCCGCCACCATCGGCGAGCAGCGCACCGAGGTCCTCCATAAGCACGGATGATCGACAGGGGGTTTTCCATGTACCGTCGAGCATGCACTGCGCTGGAGTGGATGCGGGGCGTTCCTGGAATGGGCGAGGACTGTCTGAGTGAGCGTAGCGAGCGAGTTCCGCAGCCCATGGAAGGAATGCCCCGTGTCCGCTCCGAGGCACAGATGGTTTCAAGCCCTAATCTGCATCACCACTCATGACCGATCCGACGTCCTCTAACGCCTTCGACCCCAAGCCCTTCCTGCGCACCCTCACCGAGGAGCCCGGGGTCTATCGCATGATCGGCGCCGACGACAAGGTGCTCTACGTCGGCAAGGCCAAGAACCTCAAGCGCCGCGTCTCCAGCTACTTCCAGAAGACCGTCTCCAGCCCGCGCATCGCCATGATGGTGGCGCAGGTGCTGCGCGTCGATATCACCGCCACGCGCAGCGAGGCCGAGGCCCTGATCCTCGAGAACAACCTCATCAAGAGCCTGGCGCCGCGCTACAACATCCTCTTCCGCGACGACAAGACCTACCCCTACATCGAACTCTCCGCCGACGAGTTCCCGCGCCTTGCCTACCACCGCGGCGCCTTCACCAAGGGCGCGCGCTACTTCGGCCCCTTCCCCAACGCCTGGGCGGTGCGCGAGAGCATCCACCTGCTGCAGAAGACCTTCCAACTGCGCACCTGCGAGAACACCGTCTTCGCCAACCGCTCGCGCCCCTGCCTGCTGCACCAGATCAAGCGCTGCACCGCGCCCTGCGTCGGCCTCGTCGAGCCCGAGGCCTATGCCGCAGATGTGAAGCTCGCCACCCGCTTCCTCGACGGTCAGGCCAACGAGGTGATCGACGACCTGACCAGCCGCATGCAGGCCGCTGCCGAGCGCCTCGCCTTCGAGGAGGCTGCTGCCTGCCGCGACCAGGTGCGCGTGCTGCAGGCGGTGCTGCACAAGCAGTTCGTTGACAGCCGCAAGGACGAGGACGTCGATGTGCTCGCCGCGATCGAGGCCGACGGCCTGACCTGCGTGAACATCGCCATGGTGCGCGGCGGCCGCCACCTCGGCGACCGCCCGCAGTTCCCCAGCGGCGCGGCGGTGTCGGGCGCGATGGACAGCCTGCTCGCCTTCGTCGAGCAGCACTACAGCCAGCACCCGATCCCGGCGCGCATCCTGGTGAACCTGCCGCCGGAGGCCGTGAAGGAGACGCTCGCCGAGATCACCGAGCGCCCGCCGGGCGTGGTGTCGCCGCGCTTCGAGGCGGAAAGGGCGTGGGTGGAGATGGCGGAGAAGAACGCCCGCTTCGCCATCCAGGCGCGTGCGCGCGACACCGGCCGCATCGAGCAGCGCCTCGAGGCCCTGCGCGCCGCGCTCGACCTCGACGAGGCGCCGCAGCGCATCGAGTGCTTCGACATCAGCCACACCATGGGCGAGGCCACGGTGGCGTCCTGCGTGGTGTGCGAGGCGGGCGCCATGAAGCGCGCCGAGTACCGCCGCTACAACATCACCGGCATCACCGGCGGCGACGACTTCGCCGCGATGCGCCAGGCGCTGGAGCGGCGCTACGGCAAGGTCGCGGCCGGGGAGGGCGTGTGCCCGGACCTCATCCTGATCGACGGCGGCAAGGGCCAGGTCAGCGCCGCGCGGGCGATCCTCGCCGAGGTGGGGCTGGAGGCGGTGGCGATGGTGGGCGTGGCCAAGGGTGAGGGGCGCAAGGCGGGGCTGGAGACGCTGATCTTCCCCGACGGTCGCGAGGGGTTGGTGCTGGGCGGCGAGTCGGCTGCGCTGCACCTGATCGTGGAGATCCGCGACGAGGCTCACCGCTTCGCCATCACCGGGCACCGCGCCAAGCGCGGCAAGGCGCGGGTGGGCTCGAAGCTGGAGGACATTCCCGGCGTGGGACCCTCGCGCCGGCGCAACCTGCTCGCCGCCTTCGGCGGGCTGGACGGGGTGCGCGAGGCGACGGTAGAAGACCTCTGCCGGGTCGAAGGTGTCAGCCGCAAGCTCGCGGAGCAGATCCACGCCGCGCTGCGCTGAGCGGGGGCATCTGCAGGCCGGCCCGAGGCGCTGAGCGGCCGCATGGTGTGTTCAGGAGGTGAGCGCGTCCTTCACCCAGGCGTTGGCCTGTTTGGCGTCGAAGCTGCTCCCATACTTCGCCTTCAGCGCACCCATCACCGTGCCCATCTGCTTGGGCGAGCGCTCGGCGAGGCCGGCGACGGTCTCGGCGATGAAGGCCTTCACCTCGGCCTCGCTTGCCATCGGCGGCAGGTAGGACGTCAGGATCGTCGATTCCTGCCCCAGCAACGCGAGGCGGTCGGCGTCCTTTATCACGGCCACCGCTTCCTGATTGTTCTTCAGGAACTTGCGGATCGTCTGCTGCACCTCGTCGTCGCTGCTTTCGCGGTTGCCAGCATTCTTGCCGACCATTTCGGCTTCGGCGATCAGTGTGCTGAGCAGGGTTGCGCGTACGCCGTCGGCGGCCTTGCGGGCGAGCAGGGAATCCTTTTTCAGTTGGGCGATCAGGCTCATGGGGTGACTCCGTCGGGTTCTGTGGCGAGGCTCGCCGGGTGCGGGCGCCCCCGTGCGTGCCGGAAAAGTCGGGATTCTAGCGCAGCGATGATGTGCGCCGAGTGCTGCGCTCACTCGCTGCTGTCCCTTGGGCTCAGGGAGGCGATGCATCCTGGGTGCTCGGGCTGCTCGCGGGCCAGGGCGCACGGTTGCGATAGATGGAGCGCGCCCGCGCGGGTACGATTCAGGGAACAATCCGTTGCGCGATCCGCCGCACGACGATGTCTGACTACCATGAATTCTGAGGAGCCCTGAACATGAACGTTTCCTTGATCGTCACTCTCGTGGGCGAGGACCGCCCGGGGCTGGTCAATACGCTTGCCGAGTGTGCGGCCGCGAACGGTGCCAATTGGCTGGACAGCAGCATGGCGCACCTGGCCGGCAAGTTCGCAGGCATCGTGCGGCTCGACACCGCCGAGGCGAACGCCGACCGCCTCGAGGCGGCGCTGCGCGGGCTTTCTTCGGCCGGACTGAGCCTGAGCATCGAGCGCGGCACCCCCACCGCGGGCGCGGTCGGTGGCGAGCGGATTCACATGGAACTGCTCGCCCACGACCGCCCGGGCATCGTGCGCGACATCTCGTCGGTGCTGGCGCAGCACGGCGCGAGCATCGACCGCATGGACAGCGCCTGCGAAAGCGCGTCGTTCAGCGGCGAGGCGATGTTCCGCGCCGAGCTTGATGTGCGCGTGCCGGGGAGCGTGTCACCCGCGCAACTGCAGGCGGCGCTTGAGTCGCTGGCCAACGAGTTGATGGTCGACCTGAAGCTCGAAGCGAAGGGCTGAGCCCGCCATGACGGTGCGCAATGTTGGCACCGTCCGATTCGACGATTCGCTCCCCGGGGCATGAAGCCCCGGTACGAGTGCGTTGGTCAGGCTTATTTCTGGTCGGGGCGATAGATTTTTTCGGGGTTCATCTTTGCCGACCAGGGAAGGCCGCTGTTCTGCCAGCCGTTCTTGATGCGCAGGCCCGCCTGCGTGCCATCCTTCAGGGCACTGCCCTGGAATCCGTCCACCACGTAGCGAGCGTTCGGGAAGCCATTTTCGCGCAGGAAGGCAGCGCTGGGTTCGCCGCGCTCGCTGCCCGAGCGGCACATGGTGATGATTTCGGCATCCGAGCTCAGGCCGCGCTTGGCGAGTTGCAGCTTGACCTGGTTGATGAAGTCCGGGTTGCGGTAGAGGCGGAAGATGTTCTTCTCCGCGTTCCACTGCGTGCGATCGACAAGCATGTAGGGCACATTGGCGTGCACGGCGTCCGTGGAGCCGATGAACATGATCTCTACGGGGTCGCGCACGTCGATGAAGAGCACGTTCTTCTCGTCGTTCTGGATCTTGGCGTAGGCGTCCTTGTTGGAGATGGCGATGTCGGCTGCCTGGGCGGCGAAGCTGGTGAAGCCGATGGCGGCGGCGATCAGAAGTCGTTTCATGACGGGATGCTCCACAGGTTGGAAAGCGGGATGCTTGAATGAAAAAACCCCGCTGCGCAGCAGATGCGCCACGGGGCTCAGGACTCCAAGCTCAGCGAGCAGGCCGCATCATGGCCGCGATCGGCCAGGTGAGGGCGGCGCCCACGCCGCCGAAGGCGGCTGCGTAGAGGAAGAGGTTGCCCCAGTCGACCCAGTAACCCATGTTGGCGAATGAGGATTTGGTCATGCCCGGGGTGATGAAGAAGGTGATTGCGGTAACGACCACGAAGACCACGAGGGCGGGTTTGAGCGCCTTGGCCCAGCCTGCGTTGCCGCGCTTCACGGCCATGATCGTCAGCAGGATCCAGAGCGCCGCGGTGATGATCACCTGGGGCAGGTAAAGGAGCCCCAGTTCGAAGAGGATGTTGAGCGTCAGCCAGATTTCGTACATGTCGTCTCCTCCTTATACCCGGCCCTTGGCCACTGCCATGTAGGCGGGCTTGAGCAGGCGATATTTCATGACCCAGGCGAAGTAGCTGTCCTGCAGCGGGTCGATTGCCGGGAGCGATGGGGTCAGTCGGTTCTCGTAGTCGAACTCGATCAGCAGTGCAGCGCCTTCACGCACCAGCAGCGGGCAGGAGGTGTAGCCGTCGAAGACCTGGGACGGCTCGCGCCCCGCAATCACGTCGATCAGGTTCTGCACCACCATCGGCGTGCTCTTCTTGACCGTTGCGGCGGTCTTGCCCTTGGGCGTGCCGTTGATGTCCCCGATGCCGAACACGTTGGGGAAACGCTTGTGGCGCAGGGTGTCCTTATCCACTTCGAGCCAACCGCCCGCAGCGAAGCCACCTTCCTGCCAGGCGAGCGGACTGTTCTTCACCGAGTCCGGTGCGCGCATCGGGGGCACCACGTGGAGGAAGTCGTACTCCAGTTCGCTCCGCTCGCCTTCGGGGCTGGCGAAGGTCGCGCGACGGGCGCCAATGTCGACCGCCACGAGCTTGCTGTTGAAATGGACCGGGATGTCGAGTTTTGCCCAGCGCTCCAGCACCTCCTGGTTGATCCGTGGGACGCTGAAGATGTTGCCGAGGGCCGAATGGAACTGGACGTCCGACGTGTCACGCGTGCCGGCCTGCTTGAGCCGGTCCACCAGCATGAAGGTCATTTTCAGGGGCGCCCCCGCGCACTTGAGCGCGGTGGACGGCAGCGTCATCAGGGCTTTGCCGCCTTTCTGGCGGAAGCTGTCCATCGCGTTCCACGTAGCCTGCGCCGCCTCGGGACTGGGATATACGCAACCCAGACCGTTGGTGCCGATCGCGGCCACGTCCATGCCTTCGATCAGGTTGAAGTCCATGTGCAGGCCGGTGGCGACGATCAGGTAGTCGTATTCGATGCGGTGGCCTGCATCGGTGACGATTGCGTTCGCTTCGGGGTCGAACTCGGCAACCATCTCCTTCACCCACTCGACGCCGGAGGGGATCAGGTCGGCGTTGCGGTCGCTGACCTTCTCGACCGGCCACACGCCCGTGGCGACCAAGGTGTAGCCAGGCTGATAGTTGTGGATTTCCTTGCGGTCGACGATGGTGATCTTCGCGCCATCGAGTTCGCGCGCTAGCCGGTTGGCCGCAGCGAGGCCACCGAGGCCGCTGCCGGCGATCACGATCCGGGCGTTCGTCTTCAGGGCAGCCTGTGCCTTCCGTGGCGAGGCGCTCAGCCCGATCCCTGCCGCGACGGGCAGGGCCGATGCGCCGAAAAGCAGTCGACGCCGATTGGCGTCGACTTCCTGAACGGCTTCAGTCTGCGTGTCTTTCACTGTCATTGACTCCTCCGGTGCGAGTGAATCGGCGTGCCGGACCCGAAGCCGGCACGCCTGTTTTTGTGGGTATAACTATATAAGTAAAAACTTAACATTTGTTAAGGAATATTTTCCTCTTACCCTATAGCGCAAATTCCGCTACCCGCCATAGCGCCAGCGTGATGCCGGTGAGGCAGGCCAATGGTGAGAACAGATAGCGCGCAATCCGGTTATGCGCACGAAAACCGACACCACTGACAAAGCCCGCGCTCATTGCCCAGAACAGTGCCATTGCCGCCCAATGGTCGGCTGCGCCGTCCGGGCCAGACAGCGCGCCCGGCCAGGCGGTGATGCCGAGCATCACCGCGATCGCTGTCAGCAGCGGCAAAAGGCGGATACGGGGGGGGGCGGACGCGGACGCAGCGGTTGAACCCGCTGCGTCCGGTGGGGTGCGATCGGGTGCGCTCATGACGGCGGCCCTCATTCCTCGACTCCGGTGGGACGGCGCCCACGCGAGCGCTCGCGCGCTTCCTCGTTCTCGCCCCACAGGGCGTTCAGGATGGCCAGCAGCACCGCGAAACCGATGCCGAGTACCCAGGCGAAATACCACATGTCGTTCTCCTTGTTCGGTATGCGCGTTCAGTACGCGGAATGCTCGTTTTCGCGGATATAGGCCGCGGTGACCTTGCCGGCCATCACGCTGTAGGCCCAACTCGTGTAGGCGACGATGATCGGCATGAAGATGATCGTGGCCCAGAACATGATGCCCAGCGTGCGATGGCTCGAGACCGCGTCCCACACGGTGAGGCTGGCGCCCGGCACCGTGGAGGAGGGCATCACGAAGGGGAACATCGACACGCCGGCGGTGCCGATCACGCCGACGATGGCGAGCGACGAAGCGATGAAGGCGGCCAGCGTACGGCCCTTCCACACCAGCAACAGCGCAGCGAGCCCGCCCGCGTAGGCCAGTGCCGGCACCAACATCGTCAGCGGCGCCTTGTCGTAGTTGGCCAGCCAGGCGCCGGGCTGCAGCTCGACCGTCTTCGCGAGCGGATTGGGCAGCGCAGCGGTGTCCACCGCCGAGGTGATGGCGTAACCGAAGTTGCCGTTGGCGATCCAAAGCCCGGCGGCGGTGAAGCCGGCCAGCATCAGCACGCCGAAGATCAGCGCAGCGGTGGTGGCGCGGCGCTGGATGTCGCCCTCGGTGCGGTGCGCGAGGTAGATCGCGCCGTGGAAGGTGATCATCGCCGTGCTCACCACGCCGGCCAGCAGCGCGAAGGGATTGAGCAGGCCCCAGAACGAGCCGGTGTAATAGGGCACCAGAGTGTCGTCGAAGTGGAAGGGCACGCCCTGCAGCAGGTTGCCGAAGGCGACGCCGAAGATCAGCGGCGGCACCGCACCGCCGATGAAGAGCCCCCAGTCCCAGGTGCTGCGCCAGGTGGCGTTGTGGATCTTGCTGCGGTAGTCGAAGCCCACCGGGCGGAAGAACAGCGCCCACAGCACCGCCAGCATCGCCCAGTAGAAGCCCGAGAAGGCGGTCGCATAGACGATCGGCCAGGCGGCGAAGATGGCGCCGCCGCCGGTGATGAACCACACCTGGTTGCCGTCCCAGTGCGGGCCGACGGTGTTGATGACGACGCGGCGCTCCTCGTCGTTCTTGCCGACGAAGGGCAGCAGCGTGCCCACGCCCATGTCGTGGCCGTCCATGATGGCGAAGCCGACGAGCAATACGCCCACCAGCAGCCACCAGATGAGTTTCAGTGTCGGGTAGTCGAAGATCATGATGTCCGCTCCGGATCAGGCGTGGGCGTGGTGGGTTTCGTTCATGTAGCGGCCGGTGCCCAGGCTGCCCGGGCCCTGGCGGGCGAACTTCACCATCAGGTACATCTCGACGATCAGCAGCAGGGTATAGAAGCCGACGAAGCCGGCGAGCGAGCCGTAAAGGCTGTTGACCGTCAGCGTCGACACCGACAAATGGGTGGGTAGCACGCCGTAGATGGTCCAGGGCTGGCGGCCGTACTCGGCCACGAACCAGCCCATCTCGCACGAGATCCACGGCATGGGCAGGAACCACAGCGCCCACTTCAGCAGCCACGGCCGCTGGGCGAAATCACCCTTGATCGAGTACCACAGCGCCAGGCCGAATAGCGCCAGCATCGCGAAGCCCAACGCGACCATGATGCGGAAGGTCCAGAACAGCGGCGTCACCTTGGGCAGCGTGTCGCGTGCGGCGCGGTCGATCAGCTCGGGGGTGACGTCGTCCATGGAGGCGACGTATTTCTTGAGCAGAAGGCCGAAGCCGAGGTCGTCCTTGACCTTGTCGAAGGCCTCGCGCAGGGCCGCATCCTGAGGGTTCTTGCGCAGCGCCTCGAGCAGCTTCACCGCCTCCACGCCCACCTTCACACGCTCGCGGTTCAGCGCGTAGATCTGGTTGAGGCCGGGCAGCTCCTTGTCGAGCGAGCGCGTGCCGATCAGGCCCATCACCCACGGAATGTGGAGGGCGAAGTCGTTCTTCATCTCGGCTTCGTTGGGCACGGCGATGACGTTGAAGCTGGCGGGCGCGGGTTCGGTCTCCCACATCGCCTCCATCGCCGCGAGCTTGGTCTGCTGCGCTTCGCCCAGCGCGTAGCCGGACTCGTCGCCGAGCACGATCACCGAGCAGATCGAGGCGAAGCCGAAGGCCGCCGCAATGCGGAACGAGCGCTTGGCGAACTCCACGTCGCGCCCGCGCAGCAGGTACCAGGCCGAGATCGACAGCACGAACATCGCCCCGGTCACGTAGCCCGCCGACACCGTATGCACGAACTTGCCCTGCGCCACCGGGTTGAACACCACCGCCCAGAAATCGGTGAGTTCCATGCGCATCGTCTCGTAGCTGAACTCCGAGCCCACCGGGTTCTGCATCCAGCCATTGGCGATCAGGATCCACAGCGCCGAAAGGTTGGTGCCCACCGCCATCAGGATCGTCACCAGCAGGTGCTGCTGGCGCGACAGGCGGTCCCAGCCGAAGAAGAACAGGCCGATGAAGGTGGATTCGAGGAAGAAGGCCATCAGCCCCTCGATCGCCAGCGGCGCGCCGAAGATGTCGCCCACGTAGTGCGAGTAGTAGGCCCAGTTGGTGCCGAACTGGAACTCTAGCGTGATGCCGGTGGTGACGCCGAGCGCGAAGTTGATGCCGAACAGCTTGCCCCAGAAGCGGGTCATGTCCTTGTAGATCGTCTTGCCGGTCATCACGTAAACGCTTTCCATGATGACCAGCATCCACACCATGCCGATGGTGAGCGGCACGAACAGGAAGTGGTACATCGCCGTGGCGGCGAACTGCAGCCGCGACAGGTCGACGAGTTGCTCACTGACCATGGGTTTCTCCAGATGTCGTGTGTAGTTTTGAGCTTGCAGGGGTGGCAACCTGGGCGGCCATGGCGCCGGGATCGACCGGCACCTTCGCGTCACGGATGAAGGCCCACCACAGTGCGGTGATGAGCATCAGCTTGATGACGATGACCACGGTGATTTCACGCACCAGGCGACGATCGGTGGTGTTCATGAGGGGCTCCGGTTGTCGGTGCGCTCCCTTAATCAAGAGCCGTGCCAGTTCCTGTCATGTTCTGGATTTGATGTAAATCAAGACTTTCCGGTGGGATACACACGTCGGCATTGACGTGTTTTCTGTCACGGTGGCAGACTGGTGGCGTATAAACCGTCATGAGTGGCAGCCATGCAACCCGATTCACGTCCCTTGCCCGAACTCGTATCCTTTCTCGAAACCCTTGCTGAGCCGCACATCCTGTGCGACCGGGACTACCGCATCATTGCCGCCAACGCGGCGTATCGCAGCGCGCTCGGCGATGGGCGCAGCGTGGTCGGGCGGGCGTGCTACGACGTATCGCACCACTACAGCGTGCCGTGTGACCGGGCGGGCGAGTCCTGTCCGCTTGCGCGCAGCCTGCAGTCGGGTCAGCGCGAGCGCGTGCTGCACCTGCACCACACGCCGCGGGGGGAGGAATACGTCAACATCGAGCTCTCGCCGATACGCGACGCCAGCGGAGAGATCGCCTGGTTCATCGAAAAAATGGAGCCCATGCAGGTGGCGCGCGGCGCGACCGAGCATCAGGGCATGATCGGGCGCTCCCCAGCCTTCCAGCACATGCTCGAGCTGATCTCCAGGGTGGCGCCGTCCGATGCGAGCGTGCTGCTGCAGGGCGAATCGGGAACGGGCAAGGAGTTGCTCGCTGCGGCCGTGCATGAGGCCAGCCGGCGTGCCGAAGGGCCTTTCGTTGTGGTGGACTGCTCGGGGCTCCCCGAGACCTTGTTCGAAAGCGAGGTGTTCGGCCATGAGCGCGGTGCCTTCACCGGTGCCACCGCGCGCAAACCCGGGCTGGTCGAGGCGGCCAGTGGCGGCACCCTGTTTCTGGATGAAGTCGGCGACATTCCACTCGGCATGCAGGTGAAGCTGCTGCGCCTGCTCGAGACCGGCACCTACCGCCGTGTCGGTTCGACTGAACTGCGGCGCGCCGACATCCGCCTGGTCTCGGCCACGCATCGCCCGCTCAAGCGCATGATTGCCGAGGGCAGCTTCCGCCAGGATCTCTACTTCCGCATCAACACGTTCCCGATTCGCGTTCCGGCCTTGCGCGAAAGGGAGGGTGACCTCGCTCCGCTGATCGAGGCGCTGCTCGAACGGGTGGCACCCAAGCGCAGGTTGTCGCTGTCACCCGCTGCCATGCGGGTGCTGTGCGACTACCCCTTTCCGGGTAACGTGCGCGAACTGCGCAACGTGCTCGAACGTGCCAGCCTGATGTGCGATGGAGACATCATCGGTCCCGAGCATCTGCCGGAGGAAGTGCTGGACCCGGTGCCTGATGAGGACGACATGTTTGGCGTGGCCGCGATTCCCTCTCCCACCGTGCAAGGTGCATCGGTCGACCTCGACGAGATCCAGCGCCAGGCGATGTTGCGTGCGGTGCGTGGCCACCGTGGCAGCCGGCGCGAGCTGGCGCAGAAGCTCGGCATCAGCGAGCGCACGCTGTACCGCCGTCTGCGTGAGCTCGGCCTGCTTGAGGACCGGGGTGGCTAGGGCGTGGGGGAAGACGGACCTGGCGTCAGGAGTCCGGGGTCAGGAGCCTGCGCGCGCGGAGCTGGTCGCCTGCGAGCGCGGTGGAAAGGCAGTGAGGGGGTAGGGGGTGCTGCCAAACTGACCGAAATGGCAGGTGAAATGGCGGTTTGGCGGAGTTTGGCGGCTCGGCACCTGTTCTGTCGCGCTACACTGGCTTTATTTTCGGGTGTTTTGAGAGCTGGCACGGTCGTTGCTTATGTAGTGTCGTGCGAAGCGGGACGAGTCGTGATCGCTGCATGATCGTCCCCCCCTCAACGGTCTTGCCCCCGGCAGCGCTGGCCCGACGATATCCCCCGACCCGCTTCGCCTTTTTTCTTCCCCGCGCATTCCCTGCCGGTCCGACGAACGTTTCCCCCGGAGAGCGTCCCGCCATGTCCGATACACGTTCCGACCTCGCTTCCCAGCGTCGTAAACTGTTGATTGCTACCTCCGGTGCAGGCGCACTTGCCGCGGCTGCCACCGCAGTACCCTTCGTTGCCAGTCTCACCCCTTCCGAGCGTGCCCGCGCGGCTGGTGCTCCCGTCGAGGCCGATGTCGCGGGCCTTGCGCCCGGTGAAATGATGACCGTCGAGTGGCGCGGCAAGCCGGTGTGGATCGTGCGCCGCACGGCCGAGATGCTCGCAGCGCTTGAGCCCGTCGAACCCAAACTGGCGGATCCTGCTTCCGACGTGCCCCAACAGCCCGACTACGCGACGAACCGACACCGTTCCATCCACCCCGAATACCTCGTGGTGATCGGCATCTGCACGCATCTCGGTTGCTCGCCTTCGGATAAGTTCGCCGAAGGCTCGGCCGAAGGCATGCCTGCGGATTGGCCGGGCGGGTTCTTCTGCCCCTGCCACGGTTCCATCTTCGATCTGGCCGGTCGTGTGTATCTCAGCCAGCCGGCACCCACCAATCTCGAGATCCCTCCGCACAAGTGGTTGTCTGCCTCACAGGTTCTGATCGGCGAAGACGACCAGGGCGTCGCCTGAGCGACGCAGTTCCAGCAACACCCTCTCCAGTGCGCCGCCGCGTACCGACCCTGCCCGGGTACGGAACGCGGCGGCTTTTTTGCGCCAGCATCCCGGTCAGGCCATGAACATCAGCTTGGCGAGGATCACGATGCAGATGCCCAGTCCCATGGCGAGGTAGTGCACTGCCTCGAAGCGGTCGATGCGGAAATCCTCGGGGCCGCCGGTGACGATCAGGAAATGCTTGAAGTGGCCGACCGTGCTGCGGGGGCGGCTGCGCATGAAGACGAAGGGCGAACTCGCGAAGATGGTGAGCAAGCCAAGCGCGAGACTCATCTTGATGGTCAGCAGCATGCCGAAGCGAGTGTCGATGAAGGCACTGAAGCCGCCGAAGTTCTCTACATAGGTGAAGTACATGTAGAAGCCGGTGATGTAGAGCGGGATCACTGCGAGCGGGTAGGTGCGACGGATCTGGCGGAAGAGATAGAACTCCACGCGCTGGAAAACGTCTTCGCCGATGATCTTGCGTACCGGCTCGAGGATCAGGACTTCCATGGCCACCGCGCCGACGAACAGGATTGCGCAGATGAGGTGGAAGAGGACGACGACTTGATGGTCCATTTTAAGCTCCAGTCGGGCTTGCCGATGCAAATAGGAATGACTCGTATTTTAGAGTATCAGAGATTGCTGTTGAATTGACCGGCGTCAAAAACGCCCACGCAGCATGAACGACAGGGTGGAAAGCCTTGCCTCTTGCGCATCGTCAAGGGGCCGTCACGCAGATGAAGGCACACTTCGCGACCGCATGTGCAGACCCGACACGCGTTGGAGCCACGCATAAGATGACCCCAAACTCCCTGCCTTTCCCCGCGGCGGTGCCGACGACCGTGCCCACGACCCTCGCCCCCCCTACGCCCGGACCCAGCCCGCGATTGCCGGGGGGAATGGGTGGGCAGCCGTATCCGGGCCCACCCTTTGGCGAGCGCCGTTACAACGCGTGGAACGACTACGTCAAACGCCGCTACGGAGGTCGGGTGCAGAAAGTTTCCGTGGCGGCGGGCTTCACCTGCCCGAACCGTGACGGTTCGCTCGGGCGCGGTGGCTGCACCTTCTGCAACAACGCCGGTTTTACGCCTGGGTACCTCGACCGGCGTGACGGCATCGCGGAGCAGATTGACACCGGGCTGCGTTTCCTCGACCGGCGTTATCCGGGAACCGGGCGCTTCATTGCGTATTTTCAGAGCTATACCAATACCTACGGTGATTTCGCGCGTCTGCGCGAGAGCTATGAGGCTGCGCTGGCACATCCACGCATCGACGGGCTGGCCATCGGCACCCGTCCCGACTGCCTGCCGGACGAAGTGCTGGCCTACCTGGCCGAGCTCTCGCACGAGCACATCATCGAGCTCGAGATTGGCATTGAGTCCTGCGACGATGCGGTTCTACGCCGGGTCAATCGAGGGCACGACTTCGCTTGCAGCGTGGACGCGCTGGAGCGTGCGGCGGTGCACGGGTTGGAGGTGACGGCACACCTCATCCTCGGCCTGCCCGGGGAGACACGGGCAGGCATGCTCGAGGCAGCCACCCGTCTCTCCGCGCTGCCCGTCAAGGCGCTCAAGCTGCACCAGCTCCAACTCGTACGCGGCACCGAGATGGCACGCGACTGGCAGCGTGACCCGGGCTCCGTGCCCCTGTTCGACGAAGAAGCCTACATCGTGCTCCTTGCCGACTTCGTCGAGCGCCTGTCTCCCCGCATGCTGCTCCAGCGGCTGGGCAGCGAGGTCCCGCCGGCGCTCAAGCTGGCGCCGCACTGGAACATGCGCCTGTCCGAACTGGCGCCGCGCCTGAGTGCCGAACTGGCGCGCCGTGGCAGCTGGCAGGGCAGACATTGGCAGGACTGTGGCGCCTAGCGACCGAGAGCCAGGGGCGCAGTTGCAGTCCTCGCAGGGCGAGGCGGCGGAAGAGTGCTACATGTGTGGTGCGTGTGCAGGGAACGCATGAAGGGTGCGCAGGAGCTTGCGGTGCTCACTTGCGGAAGTCGCGGTGGCAGGCCTTGCAGCTGTCCTGTGCGGCGGCGAAGGCGCTGCGGACCTGAGCTTCTTCACGCGATGCGGCTGCGGCAACGAGGGCGTCGATCGTAGCGATGAACTCGCTGCGCAGGCGCGCGAAATCCTCGGGGCGATCCCATACCGCCGAGAGGGCCTTGGTCGGGGGGTAATTCGTGTCGGGACCGAAGTGCGGCCAGGGCGCCTCCTTGAGTGCAGCGACCTCGCCAGCATGGCGGGTGAAGCGCTCGGGGTCGTAGCGCCCCTCCTTGAGCATGGTTCCCATCGGCTCGAAGCTGCGGAGCATGCCCTTGAAGGCTTCCTGTCGCTTGCTCACCGGCTGCTCGGGGTGGGTGTCGGCGACTTCGGTGGAGCACGCGCCGAGTGCGAGCATACTCAGGGTGAGTGCGGCGAGGCGAGCGGAGCGGGGGACACGGGTGGTGAGGGTCATGAAAGTCGGATCAGGTTGGGCAGTGGAGCAGAATGGCGCGCAGACAGGTTCCGCTTGCGCATGCCTGCAGAGCCCGGGGGCTGTCCAGAAGTTCCCCGGGCGCTGACGCTGTCGGGACGTTTGCGCTGTTCAAGGTGCTTGCGTCGCGCTAGGGTTGCGCCATGGATACCCCCAACCTCCGTCCCGCACATGGCTTTGCGCCCACCACCGGCCTGCCCGGCCTCGATGCCGTGCTCAGCGGGGTCGCCCCCGGTGACAACATCGTGTGGCAGATCCAGTCGCTCGAGGACTATCGAGCCCTGGTGCTTCCCTACGCTGCCGCGGCCAGGCGGCAGCAGCGCCGGCTGATCTATTTCCGCTTCGCGTCCCATGCCGCGTTGCTCGGGCCGGGGGATGGGGCGGAAGTGCAGCACCCGCGGGCGCAGGATGGTTTCGACGCCTTCGTCGATCAGGTGCATTCCGTGATCGAGGCAGCGGGGCCCGAAACCTTGTACATCTTCGATTGCCTGTCCGAATTGGCGGATACCTGGCAGTCGGATCGCATGCTTGGAAATTTCTTCCGCCTGACCTGTCCGCGCCTGTTTGACCTGGACACGGTGACCTATTTCGGCGTGCTCCGCCATCGTCATGCCCGCGCGGGCATGGATCTCATCGCCGACACTACACAGTACCTGCTTGATGTGTTCCGCTGCCGCGGACGGCTGTATATCAAGCCGATCAAGGTCCAGCACCGTTCGGCGGCGGTCATGAACCTCATTCATGCGTGGGAGGAGGGGGGGCGTCCGGGGATGGATCGCTTCCGGCCGGTGGCCGACAGCGGGACGGTGGCGGAGATCCTGGCCGGCTCCGGGTGGCCCGGACTGGAGGATGAGCGGATCCTCAGTCACTGGCAGCGCCTGTTCGACGAGGCGCGGGATCACCTTGCCCAACGTGGAGCGCAGTCAGCGGACCCGAGGGCCGAGCAGGCGTGCTTTGCCCGTCTCGCGGCCTTGTTGTTCCCCGAGGAGCCGGGCCTGCAGCGTCTGATCGCGCGCTACCTGGACCTTGGCGACCTGCTCGAGGTACGCAGCCGCATGATCGGCATCGGCACGATTGGCGGGAAGGCTGCGGGCATGCTGATCGCGCGCGCGATCCTGCGTCGTGATGCGCCCGCGGTGGATTGCCGGCTGGAGGCGCACGACTCCTTCTACGTCGGTACCGAGGTGTTCGACACCTTCTTCGTCCTCAATGGCCTGTGGTGGGTGCGCCGCCGCCAGCGTGAACCCGATGGCTTTCTCCGCGGGCTGGAAGGTGACGAGGGCGCCCATGCGCGCATCCTGCGTGGCAGTTTCCCTGCGGCGACGGTGCGCCAGTTCGAGGCCATGCTGGACTATTTTGGCGAGTGGCCCTTTATCGTGCGTTCAAGCTCCAGGCTTGAGGACCGCTATGGCAACGCCTTCGCTGGTCAGTACGAGAGCGTTTTCTGCGTAAACCAGGGTCCGCGAGAGAAGCGCCTGTCCGACCTGCTCGATGCGGTGCGGCGCGTGTATGCGAGCACGCTGTCCGAGGAGGCGCTGCGTTATCGCCAGCGCCGCGGCTTGCTCGACGAGCATGAGCAGATGGCGCTGCTGATCATGCGCGTGTCCGGCACCGCGGGTGGGCGCTATTTCCATCCCCATGCCGCGGGGGTCGGGCTGTCGGTGAATCCATACCCGTGGAACCCGCGTATCGACATGAAGGCCGGCGTGGTTCGCCTGGTCGCCGGCCTCGGTACGCGCGCGGTGGATCGTGCGGATGACGACTACACGCGATTGATCGCGCTCGGAGCCCCCGAACTGCGGCCCGAGACGAGCTTCGGTGCCATTGCGCGTCACGCGCAGCGGCGCATGGACTCGCTGGACCTGCGTGAGAACAGGGTCGTCACCGGTCCCTTTGCTGAGCTTGTTCGAGGACAAGAGGATTTCCCGCACGCTCTGTTCACCACCCGCGAGCAGGAGGATCGCCCGCCTTTCCTGACTTTCGACGGCCTGATCGCGCAGACTGACTTCGTTGCCGACCTGCATGGCGTGCTCGCTGCCTTGCACGCAGCCTATGCGCACCCGGTCGAGATCGAGTTTGCCCTCAACTTCAACCCGCAGGGTGACTACCGCATCAACCTGCTGCAATGCCGGCCGATGCAGGTGCGTAGCGTGGAGGGCGTGAGTGCGGAGGCGCCGCCGGTGGAACTGCCGCGGGTGGTCGAAGCCCGTGGTGCCGTGATCGGTCCGAGTCGGGTGATCCGGCCGGACCGGCTGGTGTATGTACGGCCGGGCGCGTATGCGGCGCTGACTTCCGCACAACGCATCGAGATTGCGCGCCTGATCGGGCGGATCAATGGCCTTGCAGATGCGGCCTGCCTGCTGGTGCTGGGGCCTGGACGCTGGGGGTCCAGCGATCCCTTCCTCGGCATCCCGGTGCGCTTCTCGGAGATCAACCACGTTGCGGCTTTGTGCGAGATCGTCGCCATGCACGAGAACCTGGTGCCGGATGTGTCGTTGGGCACGCACTTTCTCAACGAACTGATCGAGGCCGATCTGCTCTACTTCGCCTTGTTCCCGAAGATGGCGGGCAACGGACTGGATGAGGGCTGGATCCTTCGGCAGCCGAACCGGCTTGGTGTCCTGTTGCCCGGCGACGGGCAGTGGGAGGTGGTCGTGCACGTCATCGATCCGCAGGCGGAGGACGGGCTGACCCTCCATGCCGATGCACCCGGGCAGCGTCTCAGTCTGTGCTTGCAGGCCCCGCGGACTTGATTCACTTCAAACCGGATTGTGTTGCAGACGGGTAGCATTCCCGGCATTCATCGGCCTTCGTGGAGCCTCTCATGCGCAAATCCCTCGTCCTCGCGTCGCTCATCGCCAGTTGCGCGGTGGTGTTTCCCCTGCCTGCGGCCGCGGACGCAGCACCCCGGCTCGCATCCGGCGCGGATGCGCTGCCTCGTGCGACCGATGAGTCCTTGCGCGCCGCGATGGAGGATCTGCGTGCTCTCGTTGCAGCAAGGCTGGCCGATGGTGGTGCGGAGAAGCTGAACGAGGATGAGCATGTGACGTTGGCCGCGGGGATCGACCACCAGGTGGCCGCGATTGCTGCCGGGCGGGATTTTCACAGTCCGGCCGGACGACACTTGCAGTGGATGCTGGGCGACATCACCGATGGCGCTGGCCTGATGCGCAGCGCACCCCGCGCAGCGGGCAAACGTCTGGGCCTGCTGCGCGTGGTGGAAACGCTGAACTATTACGGTCGTGAATACGACCATCCGGGCTGGGCGCCGCTGCAGCCTTGATCCAGGCGCTGCGTGCCCAGCACCCGGTCCGTTTGTCGCCTATGGTCGCGGCAGGGGGAGGGCGCTGGCCTTGCCTGCCGGGTTGCGCTCGCGGCGCTGGATCATGTCGGTGATGAAACCGTCCCGGCTCTGCTGCAGGCGCGCGGCGTAGCGGGTGCGCAGTTCGCCGAGCGTGGCCACCTGGCGTCCCCGGATCGGATGGGCCGGGAATACCAGGGTCTGCTCGGGCAGGGTGAAGAGGCGGCGGGTCAGCGTGTCGAACATCATCCCCGGATCGGCCTCGCCGTCGCCCGCGCCGCAACTGCCGACGTCGAACGCGTCCCCGCAGAACAGCCGGTCACGCCACAGGTAGCTCAGGCACCCGGGTGTGTGTCCAGGTGTGCTCAGGACACGGATGACTTCGTTGCCGAACACGAGGCGGCTGCCGTGCGCGGCGCGATGGACGGCCTGTCCGCACCCGATTGGCATCGAAGCCGCTTCGCCGACCACCAGCTGTGCGCTGGTGCGATCGCACAAAGGGCTGCAGTCGGCAACGTCGACCTGATGCACATGCGTTCGCAGCACATGACAGAGCCGCAGGCTGCGTTCGGTCAACAGCGCGAGGATCAACTCGGTATGGCGCGGCGGTGGATCGATGATGACGGCCTCCTGCTCGTCGAGGTCGGCGAGCAGGTATCCGATCAGGCTCGAATCCGGGCTGTGGAGGGGGTGGAAGTACATGGGCGGATCGCTTGGGCCGGCGCTTGCCGGCCGGAATCGGTCAGGCGCTCTTGCGCAGGCTCATGACCCATTCGGTCATCTTGCGGTTGGCTTCCGGCATCGGCGCTTCGAGGAAACTGATCACGTAGCGGTCGGGCAACTCGGCAAAGCCGATCGAGCGCGGGCGCACGGCCATCATCACCGGGTCGGGAAGTTTGACCCCGAAGCAGAAGATCAGGTTTTTCGCTGCGAGGATGTCGGGGCGGATTTCGCCGCCGATCAGCTTCGTGTGGCTCAGGTGGTCGAATACGGCGATCAGGCGCACGGTCGGATCGGCCTCGGCCTTGGCCTCGATCGCTTTCAGAAGCTCATCGAGATGGGCGTGCTCGGTCTCGTTCTTGCCCAACTCCAGCACGTGGATCGGGTACTTATCGGCGAGAAGCTTGTTCTGCATGAGTTGCTCCGTGGTGTAGGGGGGGTGCGCGCAATGCGCTCGTGTCGACTTCCTGCATACAGGAATCGTGCCAGGCCCAAAGGCAAATGCATTCTGCGCGAATGCTGCTGCGGCGTGCATTTGATTCGAGTCGGGTGCGATTTCGAAGTTGCCATCGCTGTCAGAGTGGCAGTTAATTCTGCGCAACTGGCAGTGATGGCGTTCGCTGCTTTCAGTGGGTGTGAGTGTGCTCGTGGGCGTGATCGTGCGCCAACGGCGGCTTGACCATGCCGGAAAGATAGTCGCGCACTGCCTGCATGGGGTCGGATTCGCCGCAGACCACTACCTCGATGCCGCGTGTTGCGAGGCGTCGAACGAATCCACCACCGGCGCCGCCGGTGATGACGACATCCATCTCGAAAAGGGGGTGGTCAAGCCCGCGGAACTCGTGGAAGGACATCTCACGCGGTAGGTCGAGCCGTTCCAGTTCGCGTGGTACAGCCGGATCGGACAGGTCGTAGACCAGGAAACGGCGCGCCTTACCCGCGTGGGAAGTGACAGTGCGGAAGTTCTGGCTGGTGATTGCGATCTTCATGGTGGTGTGAGTGTTTCCAGGGGGTGTCGGGAACTGCCATCGGAATCAAGTTCCATGCCAGAAGGCAGATCGAATGGGTGATCCGTCCTGAGCGCCGACCCCCTACCTGAATACATCACAACTTGTGGCATCCAAATTGCTTGGATTCGCGGAGAGCGGACGGGCTGGAGGACTCCACTGAGAAACTGTTTCGATATCTCATGGTGCTCTGACCTGGAAGGTCTCGGGGGTGCTCAGGGCGCTTACGGCGTGGTCAGGATGCCGCTGATCTGGATGTACTGGACCGAGGTGCGCCGCACCGATGTGCTCGAGGAGCGCGCAGGCGTCCAGCGTCCGAACCAGAGTTGATGTGATTACACAA